>NZ_JADPLO010000050.1:0-51707 GCF_015667765.1 Bacteroides sp. 1001302B_160321_D4
TTCCTTTTTAGGCTAGCAAAGGTATATGCATGAAGGGAATTGACTAAACTTAATCCCCCAAGAATTACAACTGAGCCGAGGACACAGAGGTTTCTCTCTCTTTCCGTAAGTAAAACAGAGCGATAAATACGATTCTAAATACGTGAGACTCTGTGTTACTCTATAGTGAATAAAAAATAGTAAACCTCTGTGTCCTCCGTGTCCTCTGTGGTGAAATCAGTACGGGAATGAATCTATCGACGAATATTTTCATTTGGTCTTATAGTTAAGGAGGAGAATAAAAACAAGATCCTGACGAAATCGCTTCGGCAGGACTCTATTTCATTTTTACTTAAATGTGGCTACGTAATAAAATTATGACTAATTAATTCAATTCTGATACTGCAAAGATAGTGCGTTTCAGTATGAGTCACAATCACCTTTATGAGGTATATTATGTAGTAGTTCTCACTATTTATGGTTAGTGGCAGGCGCTTTCTCTACTTTCTTCCACTCTTTAGTCTCGAAATCGTATGCTTTTATGATTCTGGCAGGGCATCCGGCGCATATTGAATAAGGTGGAACGGAATGACTGACTACGCTTCCGGCAGCCACTACGCAATGTCTTCCTAAAGTTACTCCCGGTAGAATGACCGAATTGGCGCCTACCCATACATCATCCTCAATGACAACAGGCAGTGTGCTGACTCCTTGTTCATCAATCATCTTTTCCGCATCCTGATAATTGTGGTTGAGTCCTGTGACTGTTACATTCTGTGCCAGATTGACGTGGTTACCGATATGAACCGGACCTATGATTGTATTTCTTAATCCGATGCGTGTATAATCTCCGATTGTTAAGTCGCCAACTGCATTGTTCAGACAGGAGAAATCTTCGACAACAGAATATTTTCCCAAGAAGAACCGGTTGAAAGGAGGGAGGTCTTTGCGGACACTCCGGTAGATGACAGAACCCTTTCCACGTTTCAGGTATATGAAATCGAAGAGCCGTATCCACCAGTTGGGGCGAGTTTTAACGGGATGCATGATGAAACGATGCACAGCCTGTTTCAAGCCGGGGTTTTCTTTAATTCGTTGTTTAAGTGTTTTTTTCTCCATATTGAATGTTTTTTCTTCTTTTTGTCTTCTACCAGATAATCAGGGATTGCCAGGCTGTAAGTGATTAATAGACCGAAGAGTGCGATCCACCATCCGAATGATAAGGTCCAATTGTATACGGTTATCAACGAAGCCCAAACGCTTACGATGATACATAATTTAAGTGGAGAAGGTGTCAATTGTTGTACGATCCGGTTGCAGAAACTCCAGTTTCCCTCAAATATGGAAGGGAGCAAGTAGGAAGTCGTTTTCCGGATACGTTTCCGATAAGGGCAGACCGGAGCGGATTGGCAGTATACAATTACGTCCGGCAGGTAATCAATGTATATATTCTGCCGGAATAACTTTCGCTCAATATTGGTTTTGGAACTTTTCATGTTCTTTTGCAGCCATTTCAGATCGATTGCCATATTAGTTCCCAGCAAATGGGAGGATAGTCCGAATTGTGTATTACCGGCTCTGCAAAGGCTGTTTTTTATTTCTTCACGTATAGCACGGAAGCGATTACGGAAACCTTTGCGGTTTTCTATTACCGTATGTAGCTGGATGGCTTGTATACCGGCATCGTATGCATTGTATATTTTGTCCAGAAATTGCGGAGATAAAGCAGAGGCTGTATGGGACAGAAAGAGAACCAGATCGTAATGCTCCTGGTCTAAACTGTTGATTGCCTGATGCAGATCGCTGTATGTGATAAACTCGTATGATTCTTCTTTATATATTTCCGGAAGAAGGCTTCCTTCCGGAACGAGAATAGCGCAACGATATGTTTTTTGAGCTTTAGGATAAGTGATATGTTTGAAATGTGAAGCTACGGCCATCACAAAGAGGTATAGCAGCAAAAGCCCTGTACAAAAGAATATCAGATCATCTATTATGTAGATATAAGAGTCTATCATCTGAAAGGAGATTATACGTTCTCTTTTTGAATGAATGCAGTAACTGTTTTCAGAATAATCTTTATATCCAGCCAGAAAGAGAATGTCTTTGCATAGGTGATATCCAACTGCTTGCGTTCTTCGGCAGAAAGTTTACCGGCTTCGCCTCTTTTCTCTACCTGCCATAAACCGGTCAATCCGGCCGGACCCATGAAACGGTCGATGTGCTCATCGCTTGTCAGCAATTCGGCTTCGTAGAGTGGGAGAGGACGGTTGCCTACTATTGACATATCCCCCTTTAAAATATTAATAAGCTGGGGTAATTCGTCAATACTATATTTACGGATAATACGTCCTATCTTTGTTATTCGCGGGTCATTTTCCAATTTAACGAAAGCATTGCTTTTTTCTTTGGACTTCTTGTTGATGTAGTCTTCTTCGGAGATTACGAAATCGTCCGATATCAGGAGGATTTCTTCTTCGTCGGCTTCTTCATTAATATCCGGTTCCAGTTCTTCCCCCCAAATATCCTCATCTTCCTGTTGATACTGGTTAAGAGCATTGAAATCCTTTAAATGCTTGTCGGCATCAGTGTACATCGAACGGAATTTAAGGAAGTCGAATATCTGATAGTTACTTCCTACTCGCTTGGATTTGTAGATAATGGGACCCTTGCTTTCTAACCGGATAGCTAATGCAGTAAATATTAGGAGAGGAGAAAGGCATAATATCGCCATTCCCGAAAAGAATATATCAAAAGTTCGTTTCCATAAAGGCAACCGGAAAGCATTAATATTTTGTGTTTTAAGCTGAAGTGCCTTTATTTTCTGATCTTTTCTTCGTTTAAGGAAAGTCGATAAGTCCTTTAAAGCCTCTTGGCTCGTTTCATATTTGATTGTATTGTTAATGCCGGCTTTAAGATATTCGGATGCTTCTTCCTTAGACAAGGAATCGATGACGAGTATCATATAAAGTCCCGGATATTTTTTGCGCATGTATTGGATATCTGCAATATCTTGGGATAAGTTCACCTGTTCGAAAAATAGGGCTGCGTCATATTTTTCGCGTATTTTCTCCAATACTTTGACAGCTTTGCTACAATTGGACGCAGCATAGAATACCCCAATACTTAGTCGGGAGAGTAGTTCTATTGTTTTGCTATCTCTGCCTATATAAACAAAATATTGCATGTGTAGAAGACCCGGTATTAGTCAATAATCTTTTTGATTCGGATTTTGAGTTCCAATGGGTTGAATGGTTTCAGGATATAGTCTTCTGCTCCCTCTTCCAGTAGTCTGATTCTTTCCGTTGTACTTTCTTCGCTGGATAACATAACGATAGGAATTGACTTGAATAATTCATTGTTCTTCATGTATCTTAAAAATTCATCACCCATCATAAGAGGCATACGAATGTCTGAAATAATGAGGTCAGGTACATTGCCTTCATTAAGCCATTCTATTGCTTTGATGGGATCTTCCAAATAGGTAAAATCATACTCTTTTCCTAGATACACACCGGCCACTTTTCCGATTGTCGATTTATCGTCGACTAGTAATATTTTTTTCTTCATACGAATAGACCTTTCTATCGCTTGCTTTGTTATTTGATTTATTGATTGAGATTGTTGTCACATTATGTTTGTGATACACTGCAAATATAGATATTATTTTAGAATAATCTCCATTCTGGAGAGTAAAATTCGTGATATATGTTTTTTTTCTATTAATTGCGACTAACAGTATCTTGATGAAAAAACACGGATTTCAACTTTCATGAAATCCGTGTTGATGATTGACTGTTTGGCTTATTTATAGACTCTTGATGAATCAAAAGTTTTCCACCATTCTTCATTCTTAGTACCGCCACTTGTTACCCAACTTTCGAACAGCGAGTAAGCAGATTTGATATTCATATATTCCAAAGGCCATTTGAAGTCTGTCGGAACCATGATTCCCCATGCTAGGTTATCTTTACTGATGTAATATCTTTTGCGGGAAGTAGAGCTATCGTCGTTGTTGCCTCCGAACAAGTCGGTATTTGCTAACTTAGTGGGTTGGTAACCGACGATATGGATCTCTTTACGCTGGTTTCTGTTTCCTTCTACGAAGATGAACACATTCAGTTTGTTGATATTAAGCTCATCCACAGAAATTGGGTTGCTGAACTTGATAGTGAAACTGATATTTTTAGGATTCGTATTGGCAGAATGATCTTTAATGGTATTAATCTGTTCGTAACGGTCTCTTCCCAATGCGTTGTGAGCATCGTCAAATAATGGGATAACAGCATAGTCCTGGCCGTTCTCAATCTTATTACTATTCACATTAAAGTTTTTAGCAAGAGAGTTATCACTGAACACCACCGGTTGTGTGATAGCACTGGCAGGAACACCGTCCAGCATGATAGCAGCTCCGATGCTCTTCGTAGCTCCCGCAGCCGATAAATCAAGACTTAGCGTGAACTCTTCTGCCTTATTATCCTTGTTGATGGAAATCTTTCTTTCTTTGATAATCAAAACAAGATCGTTCATATCGTAATCTCCATATAAAGGCCACTGGTCTTCAAATAGATAAGCGTAATTACGAGTGTCATCCATGATGATCGGGAATTTAGGATCTTCTGGTTCTTCTCCTTCATTTCCATTATTCTTAGTACCCGTGCAGACTTCTATCACGACTTTGGATTCTCCCATTTTAGTAAAGTATGCGCCATTTTGTACATAGAAGTTGTTCCAATATGGGCTCTTTTCAACATGATTATCACATTCAATAACTAAATTTCCATCATACGTAAAACCTTGTCCGGTTATAACCGGAGATTTTATCATAGAAGTATTTTCGCCTTTTCCGTAAAATTTAGCATGAGCTGTATTCATGTAAATACTTGTAGTTGCATCCAGCATAGAACCATTGCTCAAGTTGACTGTCCCATTAACAAACTCCATCGTAGGAGCTTTTAAGTATCCTTGGGTAAAGTTGAATGTTGCTCCGTTTGCATAGAAAGAAGTTGTGGCTTCCAGACTGCAAGCATTGTTGAATGTTGTATTGGTGAGGCTGATAGTTGTAAATCTCATGATGTTGTTATTGGTAGCAACAGCATTAGAATTTGCAATTAATTCCTTACCATAAATCTCTCCGTTATTTTCTAGTGAGAAATTAGATGGCAGATTTAATGTACCTTCAAGCTCAATTTTATTATCATTCACAATTTTTGTGTTAGAATTGATTGAGATGTCTCTGCTTGTTATGGTTCCTTCGTTGTAGAGTGTTGCACCGGAATGCAGAATCATGGTATTTGTTACCGCCAGTGTCCCCCAGTTTCTTAATGCAGCAGGCGCTCCATTAGTGAATGATACATCGTCTGCGTTTACTTCTCCTTTTTCCATGATAGTCAGCATGGAGTTTCTGATGAACGTCATGGTTCCTGATGCATTAATCTTTGCATTGTTCATCACAATGATTTCAATTCCGTTCTGGAATTGGAAAGTTGCAGGAATAGTCCATTGGGCATCTACATAAACTCTGGTTGCAATATCACCGTCATATCCGTCAAATTTGAATATACCATTATAGTCAGAGGTGATTTTGTAATTAGCATTACGCAGTAAAGTAGTTCCTGTCATTTCTGTAACTTCCTTAGCGTCAGCTGGTATGGAAGAATAATCCGGTTTTTTAAATGCAAGGCTTCTAGTAGCGACACCACGACTCATTAATGCTCTATTTTGTGCTGCAGATTCTGCATAATAGAGCTTACAGGTAATATTATCGCTGTTTTCGGGCACATCGAACTGATATACCTGTTCACGTCCTCTAGGGTCAGTTTGTTTCACGTAAATACCCTTTTGAGTGGGAAGCAGGCTGACAGCAGCTGTAAATTTAAAGTTATTTTCTTTGTTAGCTGTCCTTGCAGCGAGTACGGAAGCATTTTCGTTAGTCAAAGGATCTTCTGCATATATTTCAATTAAATAAGCAAATTGCCCTCCTTCTTCATCTTTCACTTCGACTGAAACATTTTTTGTGGTTATCATGTTCCAATCGATATCATCGGGAGCAGCAAAGCCGTTTCCCATCGGGTTAGGTGTTTCATAAGACGGATCATAGAGATCCTTTCCGGAGTCCACACAACTAAACATAGTACCTGCTATTGCTATTGCAATAATGGGCACAAATTGAACTGTTTTCTTCATCATAATGTATTATTGCTTGATTGTTTGTAACCAAATCCATCACAAAAATAACTGCATATCTTTTATTGGAAATGTTTTTTCTGTTATTTTATAGGGTGAAAACAACTATACTTCCGTTTTGGTTCTTCTTTGGCTCGTTTAGGTTTGATGAAGTCTCGGTGATGATGAAGAGAATCCCTTGATTTTCACTTTTATAAGACCGCTTAAAATGAAAATCAAAGGATTATATTAAGTGTATTTAATTTAAGACTTAGTAATTTCTCCTATTAAGCAGGAGTTCATTTTATATCGGATATCCTTGTTGGGTAATCCATGTCCCAATAAAAACATGAGCTTTGTTATGGCACATTCGGGAGTGCTGTCATATCCGCTGATTACACCTGCTTCCAAAAGGTGCATTCCTGTTTCATAACGTCCCATCTCTACTGCTCCGGAGGCACACTGTGTGATGTTGACAATGATAATTCCGCGATCGGTAGCTTCTTTTAGTTGGCGGATGAACCATTCCTTTTGCGGGGCATTTCCTGAACCGAAGGTTTTCATGACAACTGCCTTCAATCCGGGAACATGAAGCAGAGAAGTTACGATACTCTCTTGGATACCAGGGAAGAGGGTCAAAATAACTACATTGGTGTCAAATAGATAATGCGGCTTTAATGGTTTTGTCGGATCTGGTTTCCGGATAAGATGGGGTTCATATTTGATGTGGATACCTACCCGTGCCAAGGGTGGATAATTGAAAGAGCGGAAAGCGTTAAAATTCTCCGCATTAATTTTGGTGGTACGGTTGCCACGCATCAAATGATTTTCAAAGAAAATACAAACTTCAGGAACGATGGCCGTACCATCCGGGTTTTTGGCAGCTGCGATTTCAATGGCTGTGATGAGATTTTCTTTTCCGTCTGTGCGCAAAGTTCCGATTGGGAGCTGGGAACCGGTGAGAATGACGGGCTTGCTTAGGTTTTCGAGCATAAAGCTTAATGCAGAGGCTGTGTAAGCCATCGTATCTGTTCCGTGAAGGATGACAAAACCATCAAAATAATCATAATTGTAATTGATAATCTTTACTAGCTTTGCCCAGTAAGCAGGTTCCATATCCGAAGAGTCGAGAGGGGGATCAAATTGGTAGGAAGAGATGCGGTAGTTGAATCTTTTTAGTTCGGGTACATGCTTAAGCAAATGATCGAAGTTGAAGTTTTCTAAGGCACCTGTTTCCGGATTCTCTATCATTCCGATAGTTCCACCCGTGTAAATTAACAAAACGGAAGGGGTTTCTGCTCTCATAATTGTTGAATTACTGTTAAAACGCTGGCAAAGATAGGAAAAAATAGTGATTTATGATTTATGAATTATGATTTATGAGTTTTCGAATGATTTTGTAGATTTATCATTCATGTGAACCTCCCTCACGTCCCTCACACTTGATTAATTTATTAGAATTACCAATGACTTGGCTTCAACTGCTGATTCACATAAATCATAATTCATAAATCATAAATCATTTCACCGCTTCTTTTAATTTAAGGATGGCTTTTTCCGGGTCTTTTTCTTCTTCGAGCAGAGTAACGAACTTACTGCCGATGATAGCTCCGGAAGCGTGTTCGCAAGCTGCCTGGAATGTCGCTTTATTGGAGATACCAAATCCTATCATCAACGGATTGTTCAGATGCATATCTTTTATTTTCTTGAAGTATGCCTGTTTTTGTTCGTTGAAATTCTGTTGTGCTCCGGTAGTTGCTGCTGATGAAACCATGTAAATGAATCCGTCGGTATGTGTATCTATTTCGCGTACCCGTTCTTCGCTGGTCTCCGGTGTGATGAGCATAATCACTTTAATGTTGTAGCGCTCGGCAATGATACGATAATGTTCTTGATAATCACGGAAAGGGAGATCGGGGATGATGACGCCATCAATACCGCATTCCACGCATTTACGGCAGAAGTTTTCAAATCCGAATTGCATGATTGGATTTAAGTACCCCATGAATACAAGTGGTATTTTTACGTCCTTGCGAATATCCCGCAATTGTTCAAAAAGAAGTTTTAAAGACATGCCGTTGCGCAATGCTTGGGTAGCGGCATTCTGGATAACAATGCCGTCTGCCATCGGATCACTGAAAGGAATACCGATTTCAATCATGCTTACTCCATGTTTTTCGAGTGTGCGGATTACATTGGCAGTACCATCTAAAGTGGGGGTGCCGGCACAAAAATAAATAGAAAGTATGTCTTTCTTGTTGCTATTGAAAAGTTGATTAATTCTATTCATGACGTTGGAATTTTAAAGTGATGATTTTAATTCGTTTAAAAATGTCCGGATACGCTCCGGATCTTTTTCTCCCGGTTTGGTTTCAAAACGGCTGTTGAGATCATATCCGGCAAGCCGGGGATGCTTGAATTCTTTCAGGGCATTGGCACTGTATGAGTTGATACCTCCGCTCAAAAGGAAAGGTACATCTCCGTTATATGTGTGTAATATGCTCCAATCAAATTGATTTCCCGAACCACCATATTGCTCGCATTTGGTATCGAACAGAAAAAGATCACAGACTTTTTCGTAGTCATACACCTTTTTCAAGTCTTTGGGGCGGTCTACAGAAAAGGCCTTGATGATTTTCAATCCGGTAGAATGTAAAGACCGGCAGTATTCCGGTGATTCATTTCCGTGGAGTTGCACATCATTCAGTCCGAAACGATCAGCATACATGCTGACCACTTGCTTGTCTTCATTGACAAAGACGCCGACACGCCGGGCATGAGTGGGCAGGTAAGCCGGAAGCTCGTAGACACATCGGGGAGATTTAGGATAAAAGATGAATCCCAGCATATCTATGCCTTCGATAGCCTCTACGTCCTGTATGTTTTCAGCTTCTCGCATACCGCATACTTTGATAATTTTTCCGTTAATCATAGGGCTGTCCGTTTTGAATAATTAGTTTATTGAATGGCTTGTAGGAAATTCTGTAAAGTTTCTCCCGGTCGCTGTGTTTTCATAAATGTTTCGCCGATCAGGAATCCCCGGAATCCGGCTGCCCGGAGGCGTTTAACTATTTCCGGATCGGAGATGCCGCTTTCAGATACCAGTACCGCATCTTGAGGAAGTTGTCCGACCAGGCGGAAAGAGTTTTCTACATCGGTGAAGAAAGTACCCAGATTACGGTTGTTGATACCTACCATATCTATTCCTTTGTTAATGTACGCCAGTTCTTCGGAACTATGAATCTCTAATAAGACCTCCAGTCCTAATTCATGGGCTTTTTCTGCAAGTTCATTGCATTTTTCCGGTTCTAGTGCGGCTGCAATGAGAAGTACGGCATCTGCACCAACAATTTTAGCTTGGTAAAGCTGGTATTCATCAATGATGAAGTCCTTTCTAAGGATGGGAATTTCCACCAAAGGGCGTGCGGCGCGGATATCTTTCAGGCTTCCTCCGAAAAACTTCTCATCAGTAAGGATGGAAAGGGCGGAGGCACCTGCCGCTGCATAGGAGGGAACGATCTCTTCCGGACGCACTTCTTCTTGTATCCATCCTTTGGAAGGAGAGCGCCGCTTGAACTCGGCGATAATACCTGATGTGGAAGAGGCTAATGCCTGCTTCATAGAGCGGGGAGTCGGAGATTCGCTGATACCTTCCTGTAATTGTTCGATAGAAATAGCCTGCTTTTGCAGGTCAACTTCAAATCGTTTGTTTGCTATAATCTCGGATAATATATCTTTCATCAGTTCGTTTGTTTTTATATTTATAATCAGACTTGCTAATCGTAAATCAAATTAACTATTCAATTCAATGAATTTTTTTAGTGTAGCTAATGCTCGTCCACTTTCCAATGATTCTTTGGCAAGAGCAATACATTCTTCAATTGTCTTTTCCGGACGAATCACATGGATAGCGAAAGCGGAGTTGACTATCACTACATTTTTTTGAGCTTCCGTAGCTGTATTATTCATGATATGATCGAAAATCTTAGCTGCATCTTCCGGTGTTTGTCCGCCATCCAGATCAATATCCTTATAACGGGAGAAGCCGAGGCTTTCGGGAGTGTAAATCTTTTCATGATCGCTGGTTGCCACTTTAAACTCATTGGTCAGAGAAATCTCATCATATCCGTCAAGGCTATGAACAACAGCAAATTTCGTCTTGCTTTCCTGATAAGTATAGGTGTAAAGGCGAAGTAACGGTAGATTGTAAACTCCTAACAATTGGTAAGCAGGTAATACCGGATTTACCAATGGACCGAGCATATTGAAGAAAGTGCGCACTGCCAATCCTCTACGAACCGGAGCTACTGCTTTTAATGCCGGATTGAATAAAGGGGCATGTAGATAAGCAAGATTGCATTTTTCCATGCTGCGACGCAGTTGGTCTACATCACTGGTGAATTTTACACCGTGTTGCTCCATTACATTACTGGCACCACTGACCGACGTTGCTCCATAGTTACCATGTTTCACAACCGGGAAGCCGGCTCCGGCAACTGTAAAGCAGGAAGCTGTAGAAATATTGAATGTGTTTTTTCCGTCACCTCCGGTTCCTACGATATCAATCGGAGCGAAATCACTCAAATCGACCGGAATACGCATTTCCAACAGTGCGTCACGGAAACCGCATAATTCCTCTACGGAAATATTACGCATCAGAAAGACGGTGATGAGTGAGGCCACTTGCACATCGTTATATTTCCCTTGCGCGATGTTCTGTAGAATGGTGCGCGCTTCATCGCGTCCCAAATATTGATGTTCGAAAAGTTTGTATAGAATCTGTTTCATAAGTTTAATCGTTTAAGAAGTTTTTGATAATTTCTTTTCCTTGCGGAGTTAATACTGATTCGGGATGGAACTGAATACCATGTACATTATACGTTTTATGGCGGATTGCCATGATTTGTCCCTCCTGGCTTTCTGCTGTTATTTCCAGACAGTCCGGAAAGCCTTCCCGGCTGACTACCCAGGAATGATATCTTCCAACAGGGATTTCTTTTCCTAATCCTTCAAAAAGCAGGTCCTGACGAAGGATGCTTACCGGAGTTTGTACGCCATGATATACTTCTTTGAGATTTTCCAGACGTGCTCCGAAGGCTTCGCCGATAGCCTGATGACCCAGGCAAACCCCTAGAATGCTTTTGGTCGGAGCGTATCTCTTAATAATAGGTAGTAACAAGCCGGCTTCTTCGGGTATGCCCGGTCCGGGAGACAGGATGATTTTATCAAAACGATCTACTTCATCAAGCTCTATCTGGTCGTTGCGGACTACTTCTATATCTGTAGCCCCTAATTCTTTCACTACATGCAGCAGGTTATAAGTGAAAGAGTCGTAGTTATCTAAAAGTAATATTTTCATTTTTATTGTCATTGTAAAATGGTTGTTCAAATACTATCTCTGCTTTTCTGCCTAAAGAAATAGAAGCGTTTAGGCAACGGGAATCTTTTTTCAGGCAACAGCAATTATTTTTTAGGCTGACTATTTGGGACGGTTAATTTTTTAGTTTGACAGCTAAATCAATTGCTTTTTTCAGTGCTCCCAGTTTATTGTTCACCTCTTGCAGTTCGTATTCATCTTGGCTGCGTGCTACGATACCTCCTCCGGCCTGGAACCAGAGTTCGTTGTTGCGGCTTACAAAAGTACGGATGGTGATTGCTTGGTTTAATTCGCCATTCAATCCGATAAAACCGATACAACCACCGTAGGCTCCACGATTATGTGGCTCGATTTCACTGATTAACTGCATAGCGCGTACTTTGGGGGCGCCGCTTAACGTACCGGCCGGGAACGTGTCAATAAACGTTTTTATTTTGTCTGCGCCTTCATTCAGCATACCGCTGACACGGCTTACCAAATGAATAACATGGCTATAATATTGCGGTTCCTTATAGAATACCACGCGTACGTCATGGCAATTACGTGAAAGATCGTTTCTAGCAAGATCAACCAGCATGACATGCTCTGCATTTTCTTTAGGGTCGGCCAGTAAAGCCTCTGTCAATTCGCGGTCTTTTACTGTGTCTCCCGTGCGACGGGTGGTTCCGGCAATCGGATCAATGTAGGCGCGGCCGTTTTCGATTTTGCAATGTGTTTCCGGTGAAGAACCAAAGATACGATATCCTCCGAAGTCGAAATAGAAAAGATAAGGAGAAGGATTGATGCTGCGGAGTGCGCGATAAACTTTGAAATCATCCCCAGCGTATGGTTGGATAAATCTTCTGGAAAGCACGATTTGGAAAACATCTCCGCGCATACAGTGTGCGATTCCTTTGCGCACATTTGCTTTGTGTTCTTCGTCGGTGATGGGGCTGGTTACGGGGCCTGTTACAGAGAAATTATAGGAAGCATAATTCCGGTTTTCGATGGCTGCTTCCAGTTCCGGCAAACCGCTTTCTTCTCCTTCGGACAACATTTCAACTAATGTCAGCTCATTTTTGAAATGATTGAAAACAATGACATACTTATATAATATGTATAGTAAATCCGGAGCATCGTTTTGCTCATCATGACTTTCTTTCACCGGGATATGCTCGAAGTACTTCACGGCATTAAACGTCGTGTATCCGTAAAGCCCGCATACATTCTTATTATCTCCGGTCACCTGGAACTTATTGATAAACCGGTTCATAGCCTTTTCTACATTGAATGTTTTTGTCAGCGGTTCTTCCGTACGGCTATTATCGGGATAGTTGGCAGTGACAATGCCACCGTTTACACCGATACTTGCCAAGGGACAAAGGGCTATAAATGACAGGGAATTTTCTCCGGCATGATAATCGGAACTTTCCATTAATGCGGATTGAGGATACATGTCGCGTACTTTCAGATAAATGCTGACGGGAGTATGCATATCTCCGAGCACTTGTTTGCTATGGGTAGTATAATTAAATGTTTTCATTTCTATAATTGCTTGATTATTGATTGCGAATGATGGTTGACTAATTATTTATAGCTGTTCGTTAAACGACAAATAGGTTTCAATATCTTTGTCTCCTCGTCCCGAAACAGTCAATACAACGATATCTTCCGGCTTGAACTTCAATTTTTTCAAAGCTCCTAATGCATGGGCGGATTCCAATGCAGGGATAATACCTTCGAGTTTGGTTAGTTCGTAGGCAGCTTCTATCGCTTCGTCGTCGTTGATTGCCAATACGTTGGCACGGCTTTGGGCGGCAAGGTTAGCGTGTATCGGACCAATGCCCGGATAATCCAGTCCGGCAGAAATGGAGTATGGCTCCTCTATCTGTCCGTCCTCGTTTTGGATGACATAGGTACGTGCTCCGTGGATAATTCCCATTTTGCCGAGTTGGATGGTAGCGGCAGTCATTCCGGTCTCTATTCCTTTACCTCCCGCTTCCGCCAGGATAATGCCTACCCGTTCGTCGTTGATATAATGATAAATCGTTCCGGCAGCATTACTTCCTCCTCCCACGCAGGCTATCAGATAATCCGGATAATCACGTCCTTCTTTTTCTTGCAGTTGCTTTTTGATTTCTTCGCTGATAACAGATTGCAGGCGTGCCACCATGTCAGGGTAGGGATGAGGGCCTACGGTAGATCCGATGATATAATAAGTGTCGGCAGGGTGACAGCACCAGTCGCGGATCGCTTCGTTGGTTGCATCTTTCAGAGTCATGTTGCCGGAAGTAACGGGGATAACGGTAGCTCCCAACATTTTCATTTTCTCTACATTGATGTGCTGGCGTTCTACATCCGTCTTTCCCATATAAACGATACATTCCATATCCATCAATGCACAGACGGTAGCTGTTGCTACTCCATGTTGTCCGGCTCCGGTTTCGGCGATGATACGCTTCTTTCCCATGCGGCGTGCCAGTAAGATTTGTCCGATGGTATTGTTGATTTTATGAGCACCTGTATGATTTAGGTCTTCCCGCTTCAGATACAATTTGCAACCGTATTTTTCAGAAAGACGTTTGGCTAGATAGAGTGGGGAGGGACGTCCTACGTAGTCACGTAGCAACTGGTCGAATTCTTTTTTAAAATCTTCGCTTTCAATCACTTCGAGGTACTTATTCGTTAGTTCCTCAACACATTTGTGGAGGATTTCCGGTACGTAAGCACCGCCGAATTCTCCGTAATAGCCATCCTGGTCAACTAAAAAACTTTTCATAATCCTATATCTATTTTTATGTTATTATTGAATCTGTTTTGAAACGGGGGTAAATAAAAAGAGCCCTGTCGCAGGTTGCGACAGGGCTCTTTCAAATTTGTTATATCTTTAATGAGGTATATACATACGAGCACTGCTCCCTTACGACTGTCGGAGTTGTAACGGGCGCCACCACCAATATGTATTTACTAACATTGTTCTCATTGTCTTTTGTAATTTTATGGGGGCAAATATAGACACTTTGTTTGAAACAGCAAACAAAATATGACTTTTTTTCTCTTTTGCCTTCATTTTTCTGATATAGAACAATTTTCAACCTGAACTGTTCTTATAAATATTGAATATTTAAACAAAAACAATTATGAAACAGAGAAAAGTTTTAGTAGGTATCGCTATTGCCATTTTCATTATATTATTATTGTATTGGTTATTGGTAGCAGAGGATATGAAACCCTGGTTGTCGGCTATGGTTCCTTCCGTGGCACAACAATTCTTTGCTTGATTCTGACAGGCTTTGGATAAATCATGTATCTTTGCAAGGATAGTGACTAATAACCAAAATAATAACAATAGACTAAGATATGGAAAATTTTATTTTTCAAAATCCCGTGAAACTAATCATGGGAAAAGGGATGATTGCCCGGCTGGCTAAAGAAATACCGTCCGACAAACGTATTATGATTACTTTTGGCGGCGGAAGCGTGAAGAAAAACGGAGTGTACGATCAGGTAAAGGAAGCATTGAAGGACCATTTTACGGTAGAATTCTGGGGAATCGAACCCAATCCTGCCATCGAAACTCTCCGTAAAGCGATTGCTTTGGGAAAAGAAGAGAAAGTGGACTATTTGCTGGCTGTTGGCGGCGGTTCTGTTATTGACGGTACGAAATTGATTTCCGCAGGAATCCTGTATAATGGTGATGCCTGGGATTTAGTACTTGCCGGACGCCCGGTAACTCATACTGTACCTCTTTCCACTGTATTGACTTTGCCTGCTACCGGTTCGGAAATGAATAACGGAGCAGTTATTTCCCGTCGCGAAACGAAAGAGAAATATCCTTTTTATGCCAACTATCCAATCTTCTCTATTCTTGATCCGGAAGTAACTTTTACCTTGCCACCTCATCAGGTAGCTTGTGGATTGGCTGATACCTATGTTCATGTGATGGAGCAATATATGACTACTTCCGGACAGAGTCGCGTTATGGACCGTTGGGCGGAAGGTATTCTACAAACTTTGGTGGAGATTGCTCCGAAAATTCGTGAAAACCAGCATGATTATCAACTGATGGCTGATTTTATGCTTTCGGCTACAATGGCATTGAATGGATTTATTGCTATGGGAGTGTCTCAAGACTGGGCTACTCACATGATCGGGCATGAAATTACTGCTTTGCACGGATTGACACATGGCCATACGTTAGCCATTGTTCTTCCTGCCACGTTGCAAGTGCTTCATGAAGAAAAAGGGGATAAGCTTTTGCAGTATGGTGAAAGAGTTTGGGGAATTACTTCCGGTACAAGAGAAGAGCGGATTGATGAAGCAATTTGCCGTACCGAAGAATTTTTCCGTTCACTGGGACTGACTACACGTTTGCATGAAGAGAACATCGGACAGGAAACTATTCTGGAAATCGAACGCCGCTTCAATGAACGTGGTGCTAAATATGGTGAGAATGGAAATGTAACAGGTGCTGTTGCTCGTAGAATATTAGAGACTGCACTTTAGGCACACTCTTACATGAAGTTTATAGAATAAGAAGGTTTCCGAAAAATCCTTCTTGCTAAATAAAATGTGTACCCTAAAAGTTGGATATAAAACTTTTGGGGTACATTTCATTAGTAGTGGTAATAATGTAAAGTAGCGGGGCAGTATTATCATCTTACAGGGTATACTTCATAATCAGTAGCAGTAGAAAGAATGATTTTATAAATCCAAGGCTTTTCGGTATTCTGCTTACTATTTCTCAATTTTCTCTGTTCTTGGAATTTTGAACCAGAAACAAGAACCTTCTCCTTCTTTAGATTCCGCTCCGATAACTCCTCCCAGCCGCTCTACTATGACACGACAGATGGCTAGTCCGAGACCTGTTCCTTTAATAAACGAATTCAGTTTGACGAAACGTTCGAACACCTTGTCTATTTTGTCAGCAGGAATTCCGATACCTGTATCTTTTACATAAAAGTATATTTCATCACTTGCTTCTTCAATCCGGTATCCCATTTCGATAGAACCTTTGGAAGTGAACTTTAAGGCATTGTTTGTAAAGTTGATGATAACCTGTGATAAGCGTATGCGGTCTGTATTAATAATACATTGATTTGCTCTCTCTGTGAATACGATTTGTACGTCCGGTGAAGAGTTTTTTTCTTGCATTTGTCTGCAAATACCTTCCATCAGTTCATTAATGTCAGTTTGCGCAAATGTGAATTCCATAGTACCGGCTTCGATTTTGGAAAGATCCAGAATATCGTCTATCAGTTGCAATAATAAGATGTTGTTGCTGGAGATTATTTTCACGAACTCCTGTTTCTCTTCTTCCTCCTCTGTCTGACAAACCATTTCGGAAAATCCTACAATTGCGTTTAGTGGGGTTCGTATTTCATGGCTCATATTAGCGAGAAAGGCAGATTTTAGTCGATTGGATTCTTCGGCTTTTTCCTTTGCCTCTTGCAACATTCTGTTCATTTTTAGTTTTTCAGTGATGTTTTCAAAACGAAGTAATCCGCCAATAATTTCAGTTTCTTTTTCGTCGCCAAAAACGGGAGTTGCGGTCACTTCAAAATCGACATCGTCTACTCTGATTGTATGTCGGATTATTTTGCCTTGTTCGATTGCTTTCTTGAAAGCACATTGTCCACATGGTTCATTACGAAGTGCACTGGTCTGATAGCAAATTTTTCCCGGTATGTATCGTCTTCCTTTTACCAGGCTGGCGATTTGTCTTGTTTCTTCCCATTGCACCCGGTAATTTTTATCAATATAGATAAGCCCGAAGTCAATACTTTTTAGAGCTAGTTTCTGCTTCTTCAATGCTTTTTCCAGTTCTTCTTTGGCTGCAACCAATTCTCTTTCATAATTCTTGAGTTGAGTGATCTCCCATCGGGTTGCGAGCAGCCATCTTTTTTCCCCTTCCCATGAAATAATTGATTTTACAGCAATCGTATCATGGGTGATTCCATCGGGAGTGATATATTTTTCTTCTTTGCGGTATACTTTGCCTTCTTGTACGAGTTCTTTGTCGATATTCCGGTATTTTTCTCCTCTTTCTTCTCCGTATATTTCGTAGTCAGTATGTCCGATGGCTTCTTCACTGCTAATGCCGGATTGAGCGGCTGATTCTTTATTCCAGTAATAGTATCGGAAATCATTTGTAATGTCTTTTACGAAGATAGGAAAAGGAAGGTTGTCGAGAATGTCAAAAGAGAAACGGTAGGAATGATTGGTTTTTTTAATCGTTTTTTGTAATTTACGGATTCTATATAATAAGATGCTGATGATAAGGAGTAAAATAATTACCAGTAAATAATTATAACTCCAATATGCTTCACTAATCCAAGAAATTAACAAAATATTGTTTGCCATAAAATGTTTGATATAAATAAGGTTGTAAAGATATGAATTGTTCTCTGAATTATCAAAAGATAATACATAAATATATTGATTTTCAACCTTATATTGTGACAGTGTAATAAAATGTGATGGATAAATGGGGACGTATGGTGTCTTTTATTTCCTGTATGGTATGATATTTTGCTTAATTTTGATTCTTTTTTTAGAGGTAAAATGTATTAAAATATTAAATGATGTCTCATGAACTAAAATCATTTCTAATTTGTTTTAATAACGCTGGAGTATTTTCTATTTTTGTTCACCTAAATTAGTTTTGATAGAGTCAAAATAAAACAATCATTTAATTACGTATGCTGATAACCATTATTATTCTCGTTCTTTCGGCTGTCTTTTTCGTGAACGGCAAGGTTCGTTCGGATATTGTGGCGCTATGTGCGCTGATAGCCTTACTTGTTTTTCAGATATTAACTCCTGACGAGGCACTCTCCGGTTTTTCCAATTCGGTAGTCATTATGATGATCGGATTGTTTGTTGTAGGAGGGGCTATTTTCCAGACGGGACTGGCAAAAATGATTAGTTCCCGAATTCTTAAACTTGCGGGAACCAGTGAGATCCGGTTGTTTCTATTGGTGATGTTGGTGACTTCTGTCATTGGCGCGTTTGTCAGTAACACAGGTACGGTGGCATTGATGCTTCCTATTGTTGTTAGTCTGGCGATGAGTGCCGGCATGAATCCCAGCAGGCTGTTGATGCCGTTGGCTTTTGCAAGTAGTATGGGAGGTATGATGACTCTGATTGGTACTCCGCCGAACCTTGTGATACAGAATACGTTGACTTCCGCCGGACTTGAGCCGCTTTCTTTCTTCTCTTTCCTGCCTGTCGGCATTGTCTGTGTAATTGTCGGTACACTGGTTCTGATGCCGCTTAGTAAATGGTTTCTTTCTAAAAAAGGCCAGAAAGATGATAATAAACGTTCGGGCAAGTCATTGAAACAGTTGGTTAATGAATATGGACTTTCCAGTAATTTGTTTCGTTTACAGGTGATAAAAGATTCAAGGCTTTTGGGGAAGACAATTATTGATCTGGATATTCGCCGTAAATATGGTTTGAATATTATGGAAGTTCGTCGTGGTGATGCATCGCAACATCGTTTTCTAAAAACGATTACTCAAAAGTTTGCTGCACCGGACACGATGTTAGAAGTAGAGGATATTTTGTATGTGACTGGAGACTTTGATAAGGTGCAACTCTTTGCGGAAGATTACCTGTTGGAGATCTTGGGCGACCATGCAACGGAAGAAACAAAAAGTACGACTAATTCGCTTGATTTTTATGATATCGGTATTGCTGAAATAGTATTGATGCCATCTTCTAATTTGATAAACCAGACAATTAAAGCAGCTGGTTTCCGTGATAAGTTTAATGTGAACGTATTGGGGGTTCGTCGTAAAAAGGAATATTTATTGCAAGATTTGGGGAATGAGCGTATTCATAGTGGTGACGTGCTTTTGGTGCAAGGAACATGGAATAATATAGCCCGTCTTAGCAAGGAAGATGCTGATTGGGTTGTTTTGGGACAACCTTTGGCGGAAGCGGCTAAAGTTACGTTAGATTATAAAGCTCCGGTAGCAGCTGCTATTATGGTGTTAATGGTGGCAATGATGGTTTTTGATTTCATTCCGGTAGCTCCGGTTACAGCCGTTATGATAGCGGGTATATTGATGGTGCTTACGGGATGTTTCCGCAATGTGGAAGCGGCTTATAAAACGATCAACTGGGAAAGTATTGTATTGATTGCTGCCATGCTCCCTATGTCTCTGGCATTGGAGAAAACGGGAGCTTCGGAATATATTTCCAATACATTGGTGAACGGTTTGGGATCATATGGACCGATTGCATTGATGGCAGGTATTTATTTTACGACTTCGTTGATGACGATGTTTATTAGTAATACGGCTACCGCTGTTTTGCTTGCTCCGATTGCTTTGCAAAGTGCCATACAGATTGGAGTCAGTCCGGTTCCTTTCCTGTTTGCCGTGACGGTAGGTGCAAGTATGTGTTTTGCTTCTCCGTTCTCTACGCCGCCTAATGCCTTGGTGATGCCTGCCGGACAATATACCTTTATGGATTATGTAAAAGTAGGATTGCCATTGCAGATTATTATGGGAATCGTGATGATTTTTGTATTGCCATTGATTTTCCCCTTTTAGTCTTTGATTTTTATCTTGTCAGTGGGGGAGATGAAAGAAATAGAGATTTGTAGCGCTGAATCTTTGTCTTTTTATGAAGAGTTGCATATTTCCATGCAACTCTTTTTTTGCTGTATACTATTGAATAAATAGTATTAAAATTTTAATATTCAACGATATAACTAACTGTCTTCTAATATAAATAATTAGAGTGAGGCGCTTTAAAAGATGTTAACTGCAAATCGGAAAATGCAATGTAATCTGTATAATGTTTATAAATACAATTATCTTTGTGCGTCATTGCTGATTATTGATTAGTAGTGATTTATGTTTTTCGCAAATAAAACAAACTAAAGCATTAAAAGATTATGAAACAGAACATTGCAAAAGTATTCACTTTCTCGTTGTTGGCGTCTTCCATCAGTTTTATCAGTTGTGTTGATAATGAGAAAAATCTGTTTGATGCAGATCAACTGAAGCAAATTTACGAAGAAACTTTTCCTGTAAAAAACATCGATCTTGATGGTGATTGGACAGTGTCACGAAGTGTGATAGCGTGTGTGTCAGTTAATGGAGATCAGGGAGTAGATTATAAGATACAAATATTTGATGCCGATCCATTAAGTCCGGGAAGTACAGCAAAACTCTTAGCGGAAGGAACTGTCAATCAAAGTACGACTTTGAATGTGGTGATGGATTGTGCAACAGCGCTTGATAAGGTGTTTGTTGCACGCATAGATGAGCACAAACGCTATCTGGTTCAACCGGTAGCGATTGAAAATGGTACAGTGACAGCGCATTTAGGAGACGCACATTATATATGGATATACAGGAGCACAACGTCTCATGTTGAATACAGGGAATGCTAGTACCCCTCTTACAGATATATACACTCTTGAAGTGAACGTCAAACTTAAGAATGCAATATCTGTCCCTAGTGTGACAGATGGCTTAGACTTCTTCATTGCTTATCAGGGGATAGGTCAAAAGAGAACGGAAATCCATTTGACTCATTTTAATTCGGCTACGGCGAATGGGCAATTGGCAGATAATGAAGTGCTCGAAGTAATCAAGGCAGTTAATAATACTTGGGCTCTTTGTGTTCCTGATAAATTTGCTTATCCAACAGAAACAACAGTGATAACGAATGCATATTCTAAATTTGCAGATTGGGCACACGATCAGAGCTCAACCACAGATTGGTATAAGACTGTTAGTAGTGACAAGGTGATTCAGTACTAAACTTTTCGTCATCTCTACACTTTTTACATAAAGTTTTAGAATCCCTGATTATACTGACGATTGTTTGTGTAATCAGGGATTTTGCTATCTCACATGTTTTGTTATTTTTCTCTGTTAGCAAGCAAAAACCTTTAAAATGCTGAAAATTTTGCTTGTTTTGTACAAAAGCACCGTGTTTTTATCGGAAAAGCATCGTTATATTTGTGAAAAACATAAGGATAAAGTAAGCAAAAGATGCGGATAATGTCACCAAAAGCTATGGATAGAGTAAGCAAACCATTGGGATAGTGTCGCTATGTCGTAAATATTGTTAGTATTTTCTACTTTCCTTCCATTGATTTTTCTATTTCGGTCTTTGATAATGATAAATAGAAAAGAATAAAAGGAAACTTTATTGGTATAGATAATCTCTCTTTGGTGGTAAATGTTTTGATGATGTATCAAAAAGTGTATATATCGTGCCTGATTATAGAATAACGATTTGAGCAAATTCCTCTACAGTGGCAGAAACTCTTTATTCCAATAAAAGGGAGGAAAGAAACGATTCCTGGTAGATTAAGAATTACAAAGTGTCAATGGTGACTTTTTGTAAACTATAGTTTCTATAAGATAGGTTTCATCAATTGTTAAGGCATTTTTTCTCTCTGTTACAATTATATATTTTAATGCTTTGTAACTATGAAGAGACAAAGAATAGTAGCTATGTTGAATAATAGTTGCTTGATGGCATAGCACGATAGAACTTCCGTAATGTACAAATCAAGCGATTTAAGGTTGAATAAACTTAAATCGCTTTTCTCCGCATCACTACTATCTGATCGAACCGCTTTTGTGACGGAGTGCCAACTATAATTTCCTTTGGAGGGAATCGCTTATCGAACTCATTAGCAGCTGATTTATCGACCTGATATATTTCATCTTCTATGTAACGTCCTTTAGCGTTGGCTAAAGCATTATCATATAATTCATAAACATGAAGAGCTGTGGCATACATATTATCTTCGGTGCGAATCCCTAATGTTTCAGCAGGAATGAATCTTTGCCGGAGGTAATAATCCGGATCACCGCAAAGTAAAATGGCACGAAATCCCATATCGAAAGCTCGTTCTTTGGTCAGCGCAATCATTTTTCCTCCAATACCTTTCTGTTGATATTCGGGAAGAACAGAAATAGGCCCCAGACTCAATACTTCATATTGGTTACCGTCATCTGCCATGATAAATGATTTAAGGCAGACCACATTGCCGACAATCTTGCCATTAAGTTCTGCAACAATATCGAGTTCCGGTACAAATTTGGGATGGTTACGCATGATATGGAGCAGATAATGTTCGTCACACCCCGGAGAAAAATGATTCCAAAAGGCTTCCCGTGTGACATTTTCGGTTTCATTATAATCCGAAGGTTGCTCAATTCTAAGTTTTATATCCATCTTATCAAATATATAGTTGCACAAATATAGAGAACAAAATTTGAATATTTACCTCTTTAAGGACGAATCTGTACATTATAGCAAGATGAGACAAAAACTCCCGATACAAAGTTTGAATATACACTAGTATCAGGAGCTTTTTGTATTGATGCATCAAGATTGTAGAGAATTAAACCTTGTTCATATTTTGCGTGTACAGACTATTGATGATACCGTCGAACAGTCTGATGGTAGGTACAATAATTCCGGTGGCTTTTATATGAGTAGCTATCTCGAGAAATATTTCAGCAGCAGGTACAATAACATCGGCCCGGTCCGGTTTCAACTTATATTGCTTGATACACTGTTCGGTAGAGAGCTTTCAATGTTTCATATATATCTTGCAGTGATTTTTTTATTTCACTTTGTTTCATACTGAAAGAGAACCGTCTAAATTTTTTGCAAAAATATCAATGTGGGATGTAATCGTCATAACGATATTATTACGAACTTATTACAATGTTTATTTGTTATTTTTATATATCAGTAGAAACACTTATATTCGCAAAAGTATTGGAACAGACTCGGTTAAAAAATATAGAATTTATGAAAACAATGAATTATTCCCTTATTCGTATTCTCTTTGCACTTGTGATAGGATTGGTGCTCGTTATTTGGCCAAATGCGGCTGCCAGCTACATTGTCATTACAGTTGGTGTTGCCTTTTTGATTCCTGGTGTTATCAGCCTTTTTGGCTATTTCGGCCGGAAAAGACAGGAAGGTGAGGCGGCTCCCCGTTTCCCGATAGAAGGAATCGGCAGTTTATTATTTGGACTTTGGCTGATTGTGATGCCTGAATTCTTTGCAGATGTTCTGATGTTTCTATTGGGATTTATCCTGATAATGGGAGGAGTGCAACAGATTGCTTCTTTATCGATGGCACGTCGGTGGATGCCTGTTCCGGGAGCGTTTTACCTGGTTCCTTCATTGATTCTTATTGCAGGTATCATCGCTTTGTTTAATCCGACAGGAGCACGTAATACTGCATTTATAATTATTGGTGTGAGTAGTTTGGTTTATTCGCTTACCGAATTAATCAACTGGTTCAAGTTTACCCGTCGTCGTCCGAAGACTCCGGTGGTACATGACGATGATGATATTGAGGATGCAAAGATGATCGAATAAAAAAGAAGAGGACTGCTTCACAGCACCCCTCCCCGCAAACTTAAAACAACCAACAAAAGAAATAGATAATTTCATAACGATGAACTGTGAGTGTAAATGCGTTGCAATACAACTTGTTCGCCGTTCACCGTTTATCGTTCACCGTTCTTTTTTTCTATCTCACAAATAACAGTTCCCTGTATTTCGGAAGCGTCCACATCTGGTTGTCAACAATGAGTTCCAACTTATCGATGTGGTAGCGGATTTCTTCCAGTGCCGGAACGATCGTGTCGTGGTAGGCAATGGCTTTTTCCCGTTCGCTTTCTATCTTGTTCGCAACCTTACGAGCTTCAATCATTGCATCTACATGTTCCTTGATGAAGGCTGTGCGGTCGGCAATCTCTTCAATAAGTTCCAGGTTTTTAGCAGACAATTTCGCTGCCTTTTCTGCCGGGAAAAGAGATTGCATCTTATAGACATTATTAATTAAATCCGTTTGATATTGAGTGGCCACCGGAATGATATGGTTCATAGCCAAATCACCCAATACACGCGCCTCGATCTGAATCTTCTTCGTATACGTTTCCCATTTCACTTCGTTGCGGGCTTCCAGTTCTTTCTTTGTCATTACACCGGTAGCTTCGAACATGGCAATGGTTTCCGGTTTCAGGTAGTTATCGAAGATAACAGGAACACTGGTTTCGCAATCCAGTCCACGGCGGGCTGCTTCTTTCTTCCATTCGTCGCTGTAACCATTGCCGTCAAAATGAATCGCTTTACATTCCTTGATATATCCACGGATAATTTCGAGAATGGCAGACACTTTAGGTTCTCCTTTTTCAATCAAAGCATCCACATCTTTCTTAAACTTCACCAATTGGTCTGCTACGGCAGAGTTCAATGCAATCATGGCAGACGCACAGTTTGCCTCGGAACCTACGGCACGGAACTCAAAACGGTTTCCGGTGAAAGCAAAAGGAGAGGTACGGTTACGGTCAGTATTATCAATCAACAATTCGGGAATCTGCGGAATATCCAACTTCATTCCCTGTTTGCCGCTAAGACTAATCAAATCATCTTTCGTACTGTTTTCAATGTGATCCAATACCTGCGACAATTGCTTCCCTAGGAAAGAGGAGATGATGGCAGGAGGTGCCTCATTAGCTCCCAGACGGTGGGCGTTGGTAGCGCTGGAGATAGAAGCTTTCAACAATCCGTTATGATGATAAACTGCCATCAATGTGTTTACGACGAAAGTAACAAAACGCAGGTTATCTTCCGGAGTCTTACCCGGTCCCATTAATAAAATGCCCGTGTCAGTTCCCAGCGACCAGTTGTTGTGTTTGCCCGATCCGTTGACGCCCTTAAAAGGTTTTTCATGAAGCAGTACGCGGAAACCATGACGGCGACTAACCTTACGCATCAATGACATAATCAGCAAGTTATGGTCGTTAGCAAGGTTACACTCTTCAAAGATGGGGGCTAACTCGAACTGGTTCGGGGCAACCTCGTTGTGACGGGTCTTAACAGGAATACCCAGCTTTAACGCTTCAATTTCGAGATCCTTCATGAAAGCGGCTACGCGGGTGGGGATAGCACCGAAGTAGTGGTCCTCCAACTGTTGGTTTTTGGCACTGTCATGTCCCATCAAAGTACGACCGGTCATTAGCAAGTCCGGACGTGCGGCATACAATCCTTCGTCTACCAGAAAGTATTCCTGTTCCCAGCCCAAGTAAGCAACTACTTTTTTCACTTCCGGGTTGAAGTAACGACATACGTTTACAGCAGCTTTATCTACAGCCCGCAATGCTTTCAGCAAGGGAGCTTTATAGTCGAGAGCTTCGCCGGTATATGCGATAAACACAGTTGGGATGCAAAGCGTATCATCTACAATGAAAGCAGGTGATGAGGGGTCCCATGCGCTGTAACCACGGGCTTCGAATGTGTTACGGATACCGCCATTCGGGAAAGAAGAAGCATCCGGTTCCTGCTGTACAAGCAGTTTACCGGTAAATTCTTCCATCATACCGCCTTTGCCGTCATGTTCAACGAAAGCATCATGTTTTTCAGCTGTGCCTTCGGTCAGCGGTGCGAACCAGTGCGTATAATGAGTAACACCCATTTCAATGGCCCATTTTTTCATGCCGGCAGCTACCTCGTCGGCAATACTGCGATCTAGCGGAGCACCGTTGTCAATGGCGTCAATCAGTGCATTATATACCTTGCTGGGAAGGTATTTGAACATTTTCTCCTTGTTGAATACATACTTGGCGAAATACTCCGAAGGACGTTCGGCAGGTGTTGCTACCTCAACAGCCTTTTTCTTGAAAGCTGTCTCTACTACTCTGAATCTAAGTTTTGACATAATACCTGATTTGATTTGTTGTTAAATATGTTAGAGTAAATAATTACTTTGTTATGTGGTTCCCGGAAAGGCGATCAAACCTGTCCGGAAGTTTTTTCTGTGATTAGCGGGGTAGTGATTAGTAGTAAGTTGTGCGTAGCTGTCTTTCACTAATCACTAAACCGTTCATCACTAAATTAGTTGTAAGCAGATTCTCCGTGTTCGTAAATATCAAGACCTTCTTCTTCGATACGTGCCGGAACGCGAAGTCCGTGAATCTTATCAAGCGTTTTGAAAATGATGAATCCCATGCCTGCTGCCCATGCACCTACTACCAATGCTCCAAATATTTGTGCACCGAGGAATCCGAAACCGTAGCCATAGAATAAACCTTCACTGGTGGAGAACAAACCTGTAAGAATAGTTCCTAAAAAGCCACAAACACCATGTACAGAAGATGCACCTACCGGATCGTCTATCTTTAACACCTTGTCAATGAAGTCAACGGAGAATATCATTACGACACCACATATTGCACCTATTAAGGCTGCTCCTGCAGGAGATACTGCGTCACATCCTGCTGTGATACCTACCAGCCCTGCCAAGATACCATTCAGTGTCAATGACAGGGAAGGTTTTCCATATTTCATCCAGCTCACCAACAGAGCGAAGAAACCACCGGCACAAGCTGCCAGATTCGTTGTCAGGAATACGTGGGAGATGGCGATAGCATCGGCTTCGGTTGCTGCTGCCAATTGAGAACCGGGGTTGAACCCGAACCATCCGAACCAAAGAATGAATACGCCTAGTGCGGCAATAGTCAGGCTATGGCCTGGGATAGCTTTTGATTTGCCGTCTTTACCATATTTACCGATACGGGGACCAAGAATGGCAGCACCTACCAAAGCAATCCATCCACCTACAGAGTGAACGACCGTAGAACCGGCAAAGTCATGGAAGGTGGTTCCGAAGAGACTCATCATGAAAGAACCTTCTTCACCGTTCATCAACCAGCCTCCGCCCCATGTCCAGTGACCGGATATCGGATAAATCAGTACACTGATAAAGATGGTGTAGACGATATACATGGAGAATTTTGTGCGTTCTGCCATGGCTCCTGATACAATTGTAGCTGCTGTCGCACAAAATACGGTTTGGAATATGAGGAATCCTTCGGTTGGCAGACCATTATCAATGAAAGAAAGGTCGAAGAAATGAGGCATTCCGATGAATCCGCCTGCGCCGAACATCAATCCGAAACCGATAAACCAGTATAGTAAAGAGCCGAACATGAAATCTACAAAGTTCTTCATCAGAATGTTGGCAGTATTTTTCACTCTGGTGAAACCTGCTTCTACTAATGCAAATCCCGGCTGCATGAAGAATACGAGCATTGCTGCAAGCAACATCCATACAGTATTCAATCCAAGAGCTAATTCACCGACCGTATCGGGAGCTGCTGATGCTTCTTCGGCAGGAGCGGTAACGACTTCGGTAATTGTTTCTGTAACTGCTGCAACTGTATCGGCAGCGGCCGTGTTTTGTGCCGACATATCAGTAGTAAAACAGCACAAAATGAATATAGTAGTGGCTATCCACAGCTTTACGAAGCTATGGCTTTTATATTTTGTATCCATAATAGTATAATCTTATTTAACGTTCTTGTTCTGCATTGTAGAGGGCTATGTCACCACGTTCGGCAGTGCGTATGCGGATAGCGTCTTCGATAGGAATGACGAAAATACGTCCGTCACCGATTTCTCCGGTCTGTGCAGCTTTGATGATAGCCTGCACTGTTTTCTCGGTATTCTTGTCGCGCACGACAATAGAGATCAAAATTCTTTCAATGGTGCTGGTGTCATATACTACGCCACGGTAGATACGTCCTTGCCGTGCTTTTCCAATACCTCTTACATCGTAATAAGAGAACCATTCGATGTCCGCTTCGAGTAGGGCGTCTTTTACGTCCTCGAATTTGGTTTTACGGATAATAGCTTCAATCTTTTTCATATACCTTAAATATTAGTGTGTCCTGTAAAAGAAAGAGGTATAGGGTAGCGGCAGCCATAGCAGGTTACCATACAACAAACCGATAAAATCTAAACTCTAACTACCTTTTCTAATCCCTATACGCTCTTTGTATTGTAAATTCTCTCTCTTAAAAACTTAGTCCGAAAGCAAAGTAGGCTCCTTCAGTGCGTGGGTTCACTGTTACTTTGGCAAATGTCGGTACGGAGAAGGAATCTGTGATTTTAATCTCCTTGGATGCTCCGAGACTGATGTCTGTTACGCAGAATCCACTGGTATAGCCATTATAAAAAGTCGTTTCCCAAGGAACCATACCTAAATCTACTGTCCAGTCGAGACCTCCCAATTTGAAAGGTGCGCTAAGTGCGAGGTAAGAAGAATAAGCTCTTTTGCCGTTTTCTTTCACACCGTCGGCACCTGCAAAGTTTGTGTACCAGTTGACGGCTAGCGGACCGAAATCATATCCCACTTGTGCTTCAAATACATGTGCTGTAGAATAGGCCCCATATTGGAAATACTTATTGGTTGTATAAATCTCCTTTCCGTATTCATCTACATCCCCTGTATATGTTTTATCAAACCAATAATCCGTTATTGAAACACTAAATCCACCAATTGAATAACCGATAGTTAAGTCAAACTCTTTTGCATCTTTGGATTCAATTCCTACTGATCCCCATGCTCCGAGTGATAAACCTTTGTAAGAGATTCCCAGTGAAGGCTGGACGCTAACTCCGCCTAAATTCTGACCGCGCCAGATGTAACCACTTACCAAATCTGCCCCAACGGAAGCTTCTACCTTATCTTGTGCCATCATTGTAGACGGGACAAGTCCTGACAGTAATAATGCTACTGTTATTACCCCCAATTTGTTGTTAATCGTCGTTTTCATCGTCTTTTTACCTTTAAAAGTTAGAAAAATGTGGATGTACGGTCCATTTGTTATATAGTAGCGCGCAAAATACTATCGTTTTTTATGGATAACTGATTGTGGATAACTGATCCTGCAGGAATGATGATGTTCGTTTAATGGGGGCATGTTGAACTTTCTATTTCCCGCTATCCATTATTCATTCAGTCAGAGCCAGTTCTTTATTCTTCTCATCGCTTCGATACAGTCGTTGCGTTCGCCGAATGCAGTTAAACGGATATACCCTTCACCGCTTGGCCCGAAACCTACACCGGGAGTACCGACCACATTGGCTTCATACAACATCTGTTCGAAGAATCGCCATGAAGAAAGTCCGTTCGGAGTTTTCACCCACAAGTAGGGAGCGTTGATGCCGCCGTATACTTTCAGTCCTGTGGTTTCCAAGCCTTCCTTCATGATTTTTGCGTTGGTCATATAATAGTCGATTGTTTTCTTAATCTGTGCCTTGCCTTCTGCACTGTAAACGGCTTCTGCTGCCCGTTGGGTAATATAAGAAGTGCCGTTAAACTTAGTACACTGGCGACGGTTCCACAATCTGTTGAGTGGTATGCGATCGCCTTCCAGAGTGGCGGCAGTGAGCTCTTTCGGAACCGCGGTATATCCGCAGCGTACTCCTGTAAATCCTGCCGTTTTTGAAAAACTACGGAATTCAATCGCGCACTTTTTAGCTCCTTTAATCTCATAGATAGAGTGGGGGACATTCTCGTCCTGGATATATGCCTCGTAAGCGGCATCGAACAGAATCAGTGTATCGTTTGCCAAGGCATAATCCACCCACTTTTTCAGTTCCGGTTTGGTTAAGGTGGTCCCTGTCGGGTTGTTCGGATAACAGAGATAAACGATGTCTATCCGTTTGTCCGGAATTTCCGGGATAAAGTTGTTCTCACTTGTGCAAGGCATATAAGTAACGTTGCTCCATTTACCCGTTTCTTCTTCCAATACTCCGGCGCGTCCGCACATAACGTTACTGTCTATGTAAACCGGATAAATGGGATCTGTAACACCTACGCTATTGTCGTGGCGAAGAATATCACCTATATTTCCGGTATCGCTTTTAGCCCCGTCACTGACAAAAATCTCGGATGCCGAGAAATGAATCCCGCGTGGAGCGAAATCGTTCTTTATGATTGCTTCAATCAGAAAATCATATCCCTGTTCAGGACCATATCCGCGGAATGTATCTTTGCCGGCCAGTTCTTCTACCGCTTTATGCATTGCTTCTATACAGGCTGGAGGAAGTGGCTGCGTAACGTCGCCGATACCTAGCCGGATGATGTCCTGTTTGGGATGCGTTATCCTGAAAGTATTTACCTTTTTCGCTATATCCGAGAATAAATAACTTCCCGGTAATTTTAAAAAATGCTCGTTTACTAATGCCATCTTGTTATTGTTTTAAGTTTCTATTACTATTCATTCTCAACTCTCCATTCTCAACTCTCAACTTCTTCAACAATTTCCCCATCGAAAACCTTGGTTGCCGGTCCGGTCATTAATATATGTCCGGAGGTTTCATCCCATTCGATGGTAACTGTCCCTCCATCCATTATCACATCACTTTTTCTTCCTGCAAGTCCGTTGATGAAGGCGGCTACTGCTGTGGCGCAGGCACCTGTTCCGCAAGCTTGAGTAATTCCCGATCCTCTTTCCCACACTCTCATCCGTATGGTGTCTTTACCGACGATCTGTGCAAACTCTACATTCGTTCTGTCGGGAAAGAGAGGATGATTCTCCAGTTCAGGACCGATTTCCGGCAGATTAATTCGGGTGATGTCATCAACAAATGTGACGAGATGAGGATTACCCATTGATACTTTAGTAGATTGGAAAGGATATTTCTTTCCCCAATCAATCTCTCCTGTTTCTTGCGGACTGCCCATATCTACGGTGACTGTACTGACTGTTTTTCCTTCTACCTGCAATTTCAGAATTTTAATTCCCGATAGTGTATCCAAAGTTATTTCTGTTTTATCAGTCAATCCGTATTCATATACATATTTGCCTACGCAGCGGCTACCATTGCCACATATCATTGCTTCCGAACCGTCGGCATTGAAAATACGCATACTGAAATCCGCTTTATCAGAGACACCAATCAATATTAGTCCATCGCTTCCGATTCCTGTATGAAACTTGCTCCATTCGATTGCCTTCTTTTCAGGGTCTGCTATCGGATATCTGGTCGTGTCTACATATATGTAGTCATTTCCTGCTCCATGCATTTTGGTGAACTTAATTCTTGTTGTCATTTTGATTGCTATTTATTGGTTGTTGTATCCTTTTGTTTTATTACAATGCAAAGATATGACTTTTTGCTTTATATTTTATTGAAAAGTATGTCTAATCTCTATTAATTTTCTGTGAACTTATAATTGCCTTTCATACGGCTATGTTTAGTTATAATTTGGAATTATATATATTCATATATTAATAAACTGTTATTTGAACGAATTGCTTTGTATATTCTTTCATAATATATGAAGAATATTTAGTCCTGATAATCCATAAAACCAGTTATAAAAACAAGAAATATATTCTTTTTCTTTTGACGATATGAAAGTGAAAATCCTTATTTCTCTATCATATTGTTCGCGGAGTGTTTTGAAGAACCTTTTTCTGTATTCATTGTTTTAGCACTATCATTAATATAAAAACGTAGCGATATGAATATAGAGAAACAATTAGAAACAGCAGTTAAAACCAACCATCTGGTGTTGGTGGTGTTCTATGCCGATTGGTCCCCTCATTATGAGTGGATAGGGCCTGTGCTTCGAACTTACGAAAAGAGAACTGTGGAATTGATTAGAGTGAATGCAGAAGAGAATAGAGCAATTGCTGATGCTCATAATGTAGAAACAGTACCGGCTTTCCTTCTATTGCATAAGAGTCATGAACTTTGGAGGCAGGTAGGAGAGCTTACGGTAGAAGAATTAAAAGAGGTATTGGATGATTTTCAATGAATTGTCTGTAATCTTTTATTGGTATTCATAAAAAGGACTCTTTTCTTTTTTCGTTAAAAGATTGATATTTCTAAAGTGTTGGTATTAAGAGTATTATAGAAGAGCATTTTTTCATTTAAAGAAACGGGTGTTTCCTTTTAAAGGAAACACCCGTTTGACACCGAGAAACAATCTGTTTCTTTTAAAGGAAGATTCCGTTTCCTTAAAGCCAGATATTAAATTCTTTAATATGTGAATATTTTTTCTTATTGAAGCTTTTTAAGTTCTTCTTGTAAGATGACCGGTTCGTTAGTGGTGATGAAATCTACCTTTTGTTCGATCAGCCATTTCATATCTTCTACTTCGTCTACTGTCCATACGTTGACTTTCAAGCCGAGGTCGTGAGCTTCTTTGATCCATTCGGGGTGTTTCTTAATCACTCCCATGTGATAGTCCAGACCGGCAGCACCCAGTTCTTTCAGCTCTTTGGGAGACAATTCTCCGTTAAGGTAATATACCGGAGTACCGGCAGGAGCCAGACGGATAAACTCTTTCATGGCATGTAGAGAGAACGTGATATATTCCATACGGTTTTCCAGTCCCATTTTCTTTACCATGGCAACAATTCCTTGTACCGCTTTAGTCTCGCGTTTCTTGTTGCTATGCGCTTTCAGTTCGAGAATCAATTGGGTTTTACAGTTTTTTCCGGTTTCCAGATACTGTTCCAGGCTGGGTAAGTTTTCTCCGTTGGATAATTTAAGTCCGGTCAGTGCATCACCTTTGGAATATTCCATCGGCCTCATCTTATATACAGGATCATGGTTAACCACCAGCTTGTTATCCTTCGCGATCCATACGTCAAATTCTGAACCGTAACAACCGATGGAGTCTGCTTTTAGAAGTGATGAAATACTGTTCTGCGATGATCCCGGAGTTTTCCAGAAACCGCGGTGAGCTATCACTTTTGTCTGTGCCTGCATGCAGCAAGCAGCCATTAGAAAGGCAGAAGCCATCATCATTTTTTTTAAATTCATTTGTTTGATCTTTTAAAAGTTTGATAGATTTAATTGGGTTTGGCCTCAAAATTATAAAAAAGATAACGCAAATCAGCCGATAATATGCTAATCTGCGTTAATCCTTGGGATTTTAGAATAGAAATGCTACAAAAGAGTGTCAAAAATAAGACTGTCTGTCATAAAAACATTCTCCGGACACGTCTGATAGTTTGCACAAAAGGAGTTTGTCACTCTTTTATTAATCAGGTATAGGCCTCTTCATGTATTCCTTTCACTGCACGTCCGCTAGGCTCATTCAGATTTCTGAAAGCGATATCCCAGGCTAGTGCTTCTGCTGTGGAGCAGGCTACACTCGGAACACTGGGGACGGTGCGTGCTGCACTTTCACTGGGGAAATGCTCTTCGAAAATGCTACGATAGTAGTACTCTTCTTTGTTTTGTGGCGTATTGATCGGGAAACGTTCGGCAGCATGTTCCATTTGCTCATCGCTCACGGCAGCTGCTGTGATCTCTCTCAATGTGTCAATCCATGAATATCCTACACCGTCACTGAACTGCTCTTTCTGTCTCCAAGCCACACTTTCCGGTAACATATCGGCAAAGGCTTCGCGAACAATTCGTTTCTCAATGTTTTTTCCGGGACACATTTTAGCTTTCGGGTTCAGGTTCATTGCCACGTCGAGAAATTCTTTATCAAGGAAAGGGACGCGTCCTTCTACTCCCCATGCTGACAAACTTTTATTGGCACGGAGACAATCGTACATGTGCAACTTTGAAAGTTTACGTACTGTTTCTTCGTGAAATGCCTGTGGAGTAGGGGCCTTGTGGAAATACAGATACCCCCCGAAAACTTCATCAGCACCTTCACCGCTCAACACCATTTTGATCCCCATTGATTTAATGACACGCGCCAATAAATACATGGGAGTGGAAGCGCGTACGGTAGTTACATCATACGTCTCGATGAAATAAATTACGTCGCGAACAGCATCCAGACCTTCCTGAACGGTGTAGTTGATCTCATGATGGACGGTACCGATATATTCGGCCACCTCACGCGCTTTAATCAAATCGGGGGCACCCTTTAGACCGATGGCGAAAGAGTGGAGTTGAGGCCACCACGCATCGCTTGCACCGTCTGTTTCTATACGCTTTGCCGCATATTTTTTCGCAATGGCAGAGATAACGGAACTATCCAACCCGCCCGAAAGCAATACTCCATACGGTACGTCACTCATTAACTGGCGGTGCACAGCCTCTTCCAATGCCACTTTCACATCCTCGGTTTGTGCATCATTCTCTTTGACGGTTTCATATTCTGTCCAGTCGCGCGAATACCAACGTTTCATTTTTCCCTCTTTACTATAGAAATAATGTCCGGGAAGGAATACTTCATATTCGTCACAAAATCCTTCGAGAGCTTTCAACTCGCTGCCGAAGTAGATTTTTCCCTCTTTATCTTTTCCTATATATAAAGGAATAACCCCTATCGGATCGCGGGCAATTAGAAATTCATCCTTTTCCTCATCATAAAGCACGAAAGCGAAGATACCGCTGATATCTTCCAAAAAATGGATGCCTTTATCTTTGTAAAGGGCAAGAATTACCTCACAGTCACTTCCGGTTTGAAAGTTATATTTTCCCGCATATTTAGCTCGAATATCACGGTGATTGTAAATCTCACCGTTGACGGCGAGCACCTGTTTACGATCGGGAGAGTATAACGGCTGCCCGCCACTCTGCGGGTCGACAATAGAAAGACGTTCGTGTGCCAGGATGGCACTTCCGCCTACATAGATTCCGCTCCAGTCCGGTCCGCGATGACGGATCTTCTGGGCCATTTTCAGTGCTTTATCTCTTAGTTCTTTCGTTTGAACTTTGATGTTGAGTATACCTGCTATTCCACACATAACTTTAATTTTTAGAGGGGGTAATGTAATCTGTTGATTGTTTATTCGCTATTTCTAAGAAGCTGATTAGCTATTCTTAATTCGTTCCATAATTGTAATCGTTTAGTTCCACAACTGTTTCCCTTTAGTTCCATATCTGTTATCCTTTAGTTCCACAGATATGGAACGAACCGATAATAGCAATCGAGCTTCTTGTTGTACACTGTTGCAAAACTTATTGTATTAGATAAGCATCTATTTCCGCAGCAGCCTTTCGTCCTCCCGCCATGGCGCGTACCACCAGGCTGGCACCAGTCTCGGCATCACCGGCTAGGAATACATTCTTTGCAAATTTCGGTTGTTCCGGTTTCAGGAATCCCATCGCCAATAATACCATATCAGCTTCGATGACTTCCTTCTTCCCTGTTGGTTTCATCGTGGGACGTCCGCCATCTGCTGCCGGAATCCATTCCACTTCTTCCACTTCTACACCTGTCACTTTTCCATTCTTTCCGAGGAACTGATTGGAAGCCAGGCACCAGCGGCGTGTACAACCTTCTTCATGGCTGGAAGTCGTTTTGAAGACTGCCGGCCATTGTGGCCAAGGAGTAGCCGGATTGTAGCCGACAGGAGGTTTCGGCATGATTTCGATTTGAGTGACACTGACGGCTCCCTGTCTCACACTGGTTCCGATGCAGTCGGAACCGGTATCTCCGCCACCTATCACAAGTACTTTTTTGCCTTTGGCATTCACCAATTTATCTTTCGGGAAAGTCTGTCCTGCCAGAATCCTGTTCTGCTGTGCCAGCATTTCAAGTGCGAAATGGATGCCTTTCAGTTCACGTCCCGTAATATTCAAATCACGTGCAGTCGGCGTTCCGGTACAGATGCAGTAAGCGTCGAATCCTTCCGGCAAATGATTGACGTCTATTTCTACTCCCATTTCAAACAGTATTCCTTCTGCAGCCAATATCTTCATCCGTCGGTCAATTACATTCTTATCCAGTTTGAAATTAGGAATACCGAACCGTAATAACCCTCCGGGCGCTTCATCCTTATCGAATAAAGTAACGCTATATCCTTTTAAATTCAGCTGATTAGCCACTACCAATCCGGCAGGACCCGCACCAATCACCGCCACTTTCTTTCCGTTTCTTCTCGGCGTCTTTACCTGTATATATCCTTCACGAAAAGCCGCTTCCACGATAGCTGCTTCATTCTCGCGAATAGTCACCGGCTGATCGCAGGAAAGTTTCAACACACACGATTTCTCGCAAAGAGCAGGACAAATACGTCCCGTAAATTCCGGAAAATCGCAAGTAGACGACAATACTTCGTATGCCTCCTTCCATTTTCCCCTGTATAATGCATCCTGCCATTCCGGTTGTTTATTTCCTATCGGGCATGCCCAATGACAGAAAGGTACGCCGCAATCCATACAGCGTGACGCCTGCAATTTACGGCTGTTTGTATTCAAAGTCTGTTCTACCTGACTATAGTCAGCGATTCGCTCGTTTACAGGGCGGTATCCCGCCTCTTGTCGAGGTATATTTAGAAATGCTTTAGGATCTCCCATCTTGTTATTTACTATTTGACGATTTACTATTTACTATTTTTAGACTATCTTGTCATTTGCTATTTGACTATTTACAGACTATACATTCAAATAGTAAATTGTAAATAGTCAAATTGTAAATCTAATAGTCTCTTTGCATGTCTGCAATTTTTTGTTGTAATTTTCTCATCTGTTCCTCCTGCAATACTTTTTTGTATTCGATGGGTACTACTTGGATGAACTGTTCTGCATAATGATTCCAGTTGTCAAGCATGGTACGGGCTAGTTTTGAGCCTGTGTACAGATAATGTTGGCGGATTAGTTCGTGTAGCTCTTTCCGGTAGCTGGCTTCTTCGATGAGTGACAGTTCCACCATTTCCATGTTGCAGAAATAATCGAAGTTACCATCCTTGTTCCATACGTAAGCCACACCGCCACTCATACCGGCTGCAAAGTTACGTCCGGTTTGTCCGAGGACTACCACACGACCTCCTGTCATGTATTCGCAACAATGGTCGCCTACACCTTCCACTACGGCAACTGCACCGGAGTTACGAACTGCGAAACGTTCTCCTACACGACCGTTGATATATACTTCACCGCTTGTTGCTCCATAAAGCAAGGTATTACCAGCAATTGTATTCTTTTCGGCTTCGAAGTTGCTGCGGATAGGGGGCAATACGGAGATGCGTCCGCCGCTCAATCCTTTACCCAGATAATCGTTCGCTTCACCTTCCAGTTTAAAGTTAACTCCCGGTACGAGAAAAGCCCCGAAAGACTGACCTGCCGAGCCTTTGAACTTCACATTCAGCGTATGTTCCGGCAATCCTTTGGCACCGTATTTCTTGGCAATCACTCCGGATAGCATCGCACCTATTGCACGGTCTGTATTGGCAATCGTATATTCTAAAGAAATCTCTTTCTCATGTTCAATAGCTTCCTGTGCTGCATCAATGAGGGTTACATCCTTTACAGTAGAAACACCATGATCCTGATCGATGACATGGCGGATAGCCGCGTTGTTATCAATGCGTGCCAGCAATTTGGTGAAGTCGATTAACGCATGTTTCGGATTCGGGTCGTTGGCAACGGATTTGCGTTCGATCAAGTCTGTGCGCCCGATAATATCATCCATCCTGGTGAATCCCATTTCGGCCAAATGCTCGCGGACCTCCTGCGCCAGGAATGTGAAGAAATTTACCAAATATTCACTACGCCCATGAAAGCGTTTACGTAATTCCTCATTCTGTGTGGCAACTCCCACCGGACAAGTATTCTGATGGCATTTGCGCATCATTACACACCCTAATACAATCAATGCCGAGGTGGCGAAGCCATATTCTTCGGCACCCATTAGCGCCATTAAGATGATGTCACGTCCGGTTTTCAGTTGTCCGTCGGCTTGCAGAACTACTTGACCACGAAGTCCGTTCAAAACCAATGTTTGTTGTGTCTCGCTCAATCCCAATTCCGGTGAGATGCCCGCATAACGGATAGAAGAAGCTGGAGAAGCACCTGTTCCCCCTTCAGCACCGGAGATGACAATCAGGTCCGCCTTTGCTTTTGCCACCCCGGCGGCAATTGTACCGACGCCGCTTTCTGCTACCAGTTTCACACTGATTTTGGCCTGTGGATTTACATTTTTCAGATCGAAGATTAATTGTGCCAAATCCTCAATCGAATAAATATCATGATGAGGTGGGGGAGAAATCAGTGAAATTCCCGGAATGGAATGGCGTGTTTTTGCAATCACATCATTCACTTTAAATCCCGGAAGTTGTCCGCCTTCACCCGGCTTTGCCCCCTGTGCTATCTTAATCTGAATCTCGTCCGCATTAACCAAATATTCTGCCGTTACACCGAAACGTCCGGAAGCTACCTGCTTGATTGCACTTCGTAAGGAACTGCCATCGGGCAGTGGTTGGAAACGGGCAGCGTCCTCACCACCTTCACCGGTATTACTGCGTCCGTGAATTTTATTCATGGCAATAGCCATTGCCTCATGAGCCTCTTTGCTGATAGAACCAAAAGACATGGCCCCCGTGACGAAACGATGCAGAATGTTTTCCACCGGTTCTACCTGATCGATCGAAATCGGATCACGACGGAATCCCAAGAAGTCACGAAGGAAAATAGGCTTCTCTTTTTCGTCTACCAAATGAGTATATTCTTTAAACTTTTTATAACTCCCCATCCGTGTCGCCAATTGCAGTGTACTGATTGTTTCCGGATTCCATGCATGCTCTTCTCCGTCTTTACGGAAAGCATACAAACCGGTAAGAAGTTGAGAATGGAGAGTTGAGAGTTGAGAGTTGCCATGCGGAGCCTCACTCTCCACTCTCAACTCTTCACTCTCAACTTCTCCCACTCCTTCCTTGTGGAAAGCAATGGCATCTCTGGCTATTTCTTCCAGGCGAATACCTCCGATGGGCGAACCGAGTCCACCGAAATAGGCCTTACTCAATTCTTCGCTCAAACCGACAGCTTCGAAGATTTTTGCGCCACGATAAGAGCGGATGGTAGAGATCCCCATTTTGCTCATGATTTTAAACAAGCCTTTGCAGATGGATTTGATATAATTCTTTTCAGCAGTGGCATAATCCAACTGAATATCCCTGTCTTTAACCAAGCGGTCGAGAACGGCGAATGCCATGTAAGGATTCAGGGCACTTGCTCCGAACCCCAGTAATAACGCAGCGTGCATCACCTCACGTATTTCACCGCTTTCTACAATCAATGCTGTTTGTACACGTTTGCCGACTGAAATCAGATGGTGATGAACGGCGCTTACCGCCAGCAATGAAGGAATAGCGGCATGGGTAATATCCACGTCACGGTCGGTCAGGACAATGTAGTTTACGCCTTCCGTCACAGATTCTTCCGCCATTTTACAGAGGCTGTTCAGTGCCTCCTGCAATCCGGCTTTCCCTTTCTCCGCTTCAAATAACATGGGCAGTTTGACTGTTTTGAAACCTTTATAGCGGATATTACAAAGAATATCCAGTTGTGTGTTGCTCAAAATCGGATGATTGAGGCGGACCATTTTGCAATGACTCTCACTGGGTGTCAGGATATTCATGCCGACTGCCCCGATGTATTCTGTCAATGACATTACCAGTTCTTCGCGGAGCGGGTCGATGGGAGGATTGGTCACTTGTGCAAATTGCTGCCGGAAATAGTTGTAAAGCAATTGCGGCTTATCCGAAAGTACAGCTAACGGAGTATCATTACCCATTGAATGGATCGGTTCTGCTCCGGTGCTTGCCATCGGCATAATCAGTTTTTCGATATCCTCTTTGGAGTAGCCGAAAGTGCGAAGCATACAGTCGTAGTTTTCTACATGATGAGGTACTTTGCGTCCGCTCTTCAGTTCATCCAGTTCGATTCGGTTCGTAGACAACCAGGTGCGGTAAGGTTTGGCTTCAGCCAACTGTTTTTTCAGTTCGCCATCATAATAAATTTTACCTTTTTCTGTATCTACCAGCAAAATCTTACCGGGCTGTAAGCGGCCTTTTTCTTTGATGTCTCCCGGTTCGAAATCCATCACACCGACTTCCGAAGCCACTACCATCATATCGTTTTTAGTAATCAGATAACGGGCAGGGCGCAGACCGTTACGGTCGAGCATACCTCCGGCAAATCGTCCGTCACTGAAGAGAAGTGCAGCCGGTCCGTCCCACGGTTCCATCAGGATAGAGTGGTATTCGTAGAATGATTTCAGATCCTCGCTGATGGGATTCTTTTCGTTGAAAGATTCCGGCACGAGCATAGCCATAGCGTGTGGCAGGCTCAACCCCGACATCACCAGGAACTCCAGTACATTGTCCAGGGAAGCACTGTCGCTCATGCCCGGTTGTATAATCGGGCGAAGTTCTTTTATGTCACCCAAGGTAGGAGTGGAGAGTACGCTTTCGCGGGCTTCCATCCATCCGCGGTTACCACGGATCGTGTTGATTTCACCGTTGTGTGCCAGAAGGCGGAATGGTTGTGCCAATCCCCATGTAGGGAATGTATTGGTACTGAAACGGGAGTGCACCAGTGCCAGTCCGCTGGTAAAATAGCTATTCGTCAGGTCCGGATAGTAGTTGCGCAGTTGCAACGACGAAAGCATACCTTTATATATAATGTTTTTTGTAGAAAGCGAAACAACATAAAAATCGTCCTTTGTCGGAATGGATGACAGTCTGACCTTATTCTCGATTCTTTTCCGGATCAGATATAACTTCCGGTCGGCCGTTTCCGTTTCTGTAAATCCGGTGATAAATACCTGCTTGATGTCAGGTTCGTTTGCCAAAGCAGATTCTCCTAGAATTTCAGGGCAGGTGGGCACATTGCGCAGATGCATCAATGTGAGTCCTTCTTTTTCAATTTCTTCAATAATGATACTTAAAATGGCTGCCTGGTCTTTCTCATTTTTCGGCAAAAATAGCAATCCTGTGCCGTACCGTCCTTTTTCGGGTACAGGAATACCTTGCAATAAAATAAACTCATGCGGAATTTGCAGCATGATACCTGCACCGTCGCCGGTTTTGTTATCCGCACCTTCGGCGCCGCGGTGGCGCATGTTCTCTAATACCTTTAAAGCCGACTCAACAATGTCGTGTGACTTTTCTCCATGAATGTTTACCAGCATACCAACACCGCAGGCATCGTGTTCGTATGCCGCATTGTACAAGCCCATCTGTTTGGGCTGTCGTTGGTAAGGGGATCCTTCTGTTACGTTGTTAAAAAGTTCTTGTTTCTTCATTCTTACTAGCTTTATTGTATGATAATACCTAATTGAAGTGTCAATTTGTTCGGCAAAGTTAGTGGTTTAATTTCAAAATGACAGTAAAATACAAGTTTTCTGTAACGCGAAATTAAAAGAAGAGCCTGTCTTCTTCTAATTTGTAATTAAAAGAAGGATATTTACTTTTAATTTGTTAGCTCTTTTAGGTTAATGGTGAGTTAATTGTAATTTGTTTCTTTTTGAGCTAAAAATAATATATTATTTAACTTTTTGATGTGTTTACAACTTTTTTATGCGTTTCTGTCAAATAAATATGCTTTTTGTTGTCTTTATGTTATTTGTAATGTGTATATTTGCAGTCGAAATAAAAATATCATAATATGTGTGGAATAGTAGGCTATATTGGTAAACGAAAAGCCTACCCTATCCTTATAAAAGGGCTGAAGCGACTGGAGTATCGTGGATATGATAGCGCGGGGGTAGCAATCATCAGTGATGACCGACAGTTAAATGTGTATAAGACGAAAGGAAAAGTCTCCGATCTTGAAAATTTCGTCACACAAAAAGATATTTCCGGTACAATCGGAATTGCCCATACTCGTTGGGCTACTCACGGGGAACCTTGTTCCGCTAACGCCCACCCTCATTACTCTTCTTCCGAAAAGCTCGCTCTCATTCATAACGGTATTATTGAAAACTACGCCGTTCTCAAAGAAAAACTTCAAGCCAAAGGCTATATTTTTAAAAGTAGTACAGATACCGAAGTCCTTGTTCAATTAATAGAATACATGAAAGTCACTAATCAAGTCAGTTTGTTGACAGCCGTTCAATTGGCGTTGGGAGAAGTGATTGGTGCCTATGCGATTGCGATTCTTGATAAAGAGCATCCCGATGAGATTATTGCTGCCCGTAAGAGCAGCCCGCTGGTAGTGGGGATTGGAGCGGACGAGTTCTTCCTTGCTTCGGATGCCACTCCGATTGTAGAATATACAGATAAGGTGGTTTATCTGGAAGACGGAGAAATTGCTGTTCTCCATCTGGGAAAAGAATTGAAGGTGGTTAACTTGAGTAATGTTGAAATGACACCTGAAATTAAAAAGGTGGAGCTTAATCTCGGCCAGCTGGAAAAAGGGGGATATCCGCATTTTATGTTGAAAGAGATTTTCGAACAGCCCGATTGTATTCATGATTGTATGCGCGGACGTATCAATGTGGAAGCAGACAATGTGGTACTTTCCGCTGTGATCGATCATCGGGAAAAGCTACTGAATGCCAAGCGGTTTATTATTGTTGCCTGCGGAACTTCCTGGCATGCCGGACTGATTGGAAAACATCTGATTGAAAGTTTCTGCCGCATACCGGTGGAAGTGGAGTATGCTTCCGAATTCCGTTACCGTGATCCGGTGATTGACGGACAGGATGTAGTGATAGCAATCTCCCAAAGCGGTGAGACTGCGGATACTTTGGCTGCTGTGGAATTGGCAAAAAGCCGCGGAGCATTTATATATGGTATTTGCAATGCTATCGGGTCTTCTATTCCCCGTGCCACTCACACCGGTTCGTATATCCACGTAGGTCCGGAAATCGGAGTCGCTTCCACCAAAGCGTTTACCGGACAGGTCACTGTGTTGGCAATGCTGGCATTGACGCTTGCCAAAGCGAAAGGAACAATTGACGAACGGCATTATCTTTCAATAGTACAGGAATTAAATCATATTCCGGAGAAGATGAAAGAAGTGCTGAAACTGAATGATACCCTGGCGGAATTATCGAAAACTTTCACGTATGCGCATAACTTTATTTACCTGGGACGCGGATATAGTTATCCTGTTGCCTTGGAAGGTGCATTGAAATTGAAAGAAATATCGTATATTCACGCCGAAGGTTATCCGGCTGCCGAGATGAAGCACGGACCGATTGCCTTGATTGACGCGGAAATGCCGGTAGTGGTGATTGCTACGCAGAATGGACTGTACGAAAAAGTGCTAAGTAATATTCAGGAGATCAAGGCGAGGAAGGGAAAAGTGATTGCGTTCGTTACGAAGGGAGATACGGTTATCAGCAAGATTGCCGATTGTAGTATCGAACTTCCTGAAACAATAGAGTGTCTCGATCCGTTAATAACTACGGTACCTCTCCAACTTCTTGCTTATCACATTGCGGTATGTAAGGGGATGGATGTAGACCAGCCGAGAAATCTGGCGAAGTCGGTAACGGTGGAGTAATGTGATTTACAATTAGACAATTTACTATTTACGATTTACGATTGAAGAATCAATGATAGATAGTAAGTTGTTTGATTGGCAGGTGGTAATTTAAATCGTAAATAGTAAATCGTCAAATCGTAAATAGTATAGATGGAACAATTGAAACATGAATGTGGCGTTGCCATGATACGCTTGCTTAAACCGTTGGAGTATTACGAGAAAAAGTACGGAACATGGATGTACGGTCTTAATAAGCTCTACCTGTTGATGGAGAAACAACATAACCGTGGACAGGAAGGTGCGGGACTGGCATGTGTGAAACTGGAAGCAAATCCGGGTGAAGAATATATGTTTCGTGAACGTGCTTTAGGCTCCGGAGCTATTACGGAGATTTTTGAAAATGTTCAAAACAATTTTAAGGAGCTCACTCCCGAACAGTTGCATGATGCTGCGTATGCCAAACGAGTTCTGCCTTTTGCCGGGGAAGTATATATGGGGCATCTTCGTTATTCCACTACGGGAAAATCCGGAATCTCATACGTGCATCCATTCTTAAGAAGAAATAACTGGCGTGCCAAGAATCTCGCTCTTTGCGGAAATTTCAATATGACGAATGTGGACGAAATATTTGCCCGTATCACTGCCATTGGCCAGCATCCGCGTAAATATGCCGATACATATATCATGTTGGAACAGGTGGGACACCGTCTTGACCGTGAAGTGGAGCGTGTATTCAATCTTGCCGAAGCCGAAGGGCTTACGGGCATGGGCATCACGCATTATATAGAAGAACATATTGATTTGGCAAACGTACTGCGTACTTCCAGTCGCGAATGGGATGGGGGGTATGTTATTTGCGGATTGACCGGAAGCGGTGAATCTTTCGCTATCCGTGACCCGTGGGGCATCCGGCCTGCATTTTGGTATCAGGATGACGAGATAGCTGTTCTTGCTTCCGAACGTCCGGTTATCCAGACAGCTTTGAATGTTCCGTTTGAGGAAATCAAGGAACTGCAACCGGGGCAGGCATTGCTGATTAGCAAAGAGGGTAAGATACGTACTTCGCAAATCAATAAGCCGCGTGAAAATCAGGCTTGTTCCTTCGAACGTATCTATTTCTCCCGTGGCAGTGACGTCGATATTTATAAAGAAAGGAAACGGCTGGGCGAAAAGTTGGTTCCGAAAATACTGAAAGCAATCAATAATGACATCGATCATACGGTCTTCTCTTTTATTCCCAACACTGCGGAGGTTGCTTTCTACGGAATGTTGCAGGGACTGGATGATTACTTGAATGAGGAGAAAGTGCAGCAGATCGCTGCATTGGGGCATAACCCGAATATGGAGGAATTGGAAGTTATTCTTTCCCGTCGTATTCGCAGCGAAAAGGTGGCAATCAAGGATATTAAGCTCCGTACGTTCATCGCCGAAGGAAACAGTCGTAATGATTTGGCTGCCCATGTGTATGATATTACATACGGAAGTCTTGTACCCGGTGTTGATAATCTGGTGATTATCGATGACAGCATTGTGCGTGGCACTACGCTGAAACAAAGTATTATCGGTATTCTCGACCGTCTCGGTCCGAAGAAGATTGTCATTGTATCTTCTTCTCCGCAGGTGCGTTATCCTGACTATTACGGTATTGATATGGCAAAGATGAGCGAGTTTATCGCCTTCAGGGCTGCTGTCGAACTTTTAAAGGAACGGGATATGAAAGATGTGATTGCGGCCGCCTACCGTAAATCGAAAGAGCAGGTAGGACTGCCGAAAGAGCAGATGGTAAACTATGTGAAAGACATTTATGCTCCGTTCACTGATGAGGAAATCTCTGCCAAAATGGTGGAACTGCTGACACCCAAGGGAACCAAGGCGAAAGTGGAAATCGTCTATCAACCGTTGGAGGGATTGCACGAGGCTTGTCCGCATCATAAAGGCGACTGGTATTTTAGCGGTAACTACCCTACACCGGGTGGTGTGAAAATGGTGAACCGGGCGTTCATCGACTATATAGAACAAATGTATCAATTCTAACAACCATACAACGATTCAATAATAAGAATGAGAAATGTGACATTAATCCTTGACGACGGGAGCCGGTTTTCCGGTAAGTCGTTTGGCTACGAGAAGCCGGTGGCGGGCGAAGTAGTGTTTAATACTGCCATGACCGGATACCCGGAGAGCCTCACTGACCCTTCATACGCCGGACAGTTGATGACGCTTACCTATCCTTTGGTAGGTAACTACGGTGTTCCTCCTTTTACTATCGAGCCGAATGGACTTGCCACTTTCATGGAAAGTGAGAAGATCCACGCGGAAGCGATTATCGTAAGTGACTATTCTTATGAATACAGCCACTGGAACGCTGTGGAGAGCCTCGGTGACTGGTTGAAACGCGAAAAGGTTCCTGGTATCACGGGCATTGACACACGCGAGTTGACGAAAGTTCTTCGTGAACATGGAGTAATGATGGGGAAAATAGTATTTGAAAATGAAGAATTAAGAATGAAGAATGAAGAATTTCCGTCTTATAGCGATATAAACTATGTAGACCAGGTTTCCTGTAAAGAAATTATTCATTATTTCCCTAGTGGAACAAGCAGCCACAGCGCAGCTAATTCTTCATTCTTCATTCCTCATTCTTCATTAAAAAAAGTTGTTCTGGTAGATTGCGGTGTGAAGACTAATATCATTCGTTGTCTGCTGAAACGTAATGTAGAGGTGATCCGTGTACCTTGGGATTATGATTATAACGGACTCGAATTTGACGGACTGTTTATTTCTAACGGACCGGGGGATCCGGATACCTGTGATGCTGCGGTGCAGAATATCCGCAAGGCGATGGCAAATGAGAAACTGCCTATTTTCGGAATCTGCATGGGTAACCAACTGCTTTCGAAAGCGGGAGGAGCCAAGATTTATAAATTGAAATACGGTCACCGTAGCCATAACCAACCGGTGCGTATGGTAGGCACTGAACGTTGCTTCATCACTTCGCAAAATCACGGTTATGCCGTAGACAATAATACGTTGAGTGCAGATTGGGAACCGTTATTTATTAATATGAATGATGGCTCTAACGAAGGAATCAAGCATAAAAGAAACCCTTGGTTTTCTGCACAATTCCATCCGGAAGCAGCAAGTGGACCTACGGATACGGAATTCCTGTTCGACGAATTTGTAAAACTATTATAACCCATATTCATCACGGATTATAAAAAATCTGTGTTAATCTGTGTAATCTGTGGTGAACCAGAAAGTAGAATCAATGAAAGAAAATATAAAGAAAGTATTGTTGTTGGGTTCCGGTGCCCTGAAGATCGGTGAGGCCGGTGAGTTTGACTATTCCGGTTCGCAGGCACTCAAAGCCTTGAAAGAAGAAGGCATTGAAACGATTCTTATCAATCCTAATATTGCTACGGTACAGACGTCCGAAGGAGTGGCGGATCAAATCTACTTCCTCCCGGTGACTCCGTATTTCGTAGAGAAAGTGATTCAGAAAGAAAAACCGGAAGGTATTATGCTGGCGTTCGGTGGTCAGACAGCCTTGAACTGTGGAGTGGCATTGTATAAGGAAGGTATTCTTGAAAAATATAATGTAAAAGTTCTTGGTACTCCGGTACAAGCCATTATGGATACCGAGGATCGTGAACTTTTCGTTCAGAAATTGAATGAAATCAATGTAAAGACCATTAAGAGTGAAGCCGTAGAAAATGTGGAAGCTGCGCGTCGCGCAGCAAAAGAACTGGGTTATCCGGTTATTGTCCGCGCGGCGTATGCATTGGGTGGTTTGGGCTCCGGCTTCTGTGATAACGAAGAGCAGCTGGATATTCTTGTAGAAAAAGCGTTCTCTTTCTCTCCGCAGGTATTGGTGGAAAAATCACTTCGTGGTTGGAAAGAAGTGGAATATGAAGTGGTACGTGACCGTTTCGACAACTGTATCACCGTTTGTAATATGGAAAACTTCGACCCGCTGGGTATTCATACCGGTGAATCTATCGTTATTGCTCCGTCACAAACGCTTACGAACAAAGAATATCATAAACTTCGGGAACTGGCAATACGTATCATCCGCCACATCGGTATTGTGGGCGAATGTAATGTACAATATGCCTTCGACCCCGAATCCGAAGATTATCGGGTGATTGAAGTAAATGCCCGTCTTTCCCGTTCATCGGCTTTGGCATCTAAGGCAACGGGTTATCCGCTGGCTTTCGTTGCGGCCAAATTGGGACTGGGTTATGGACTCTTCGACCTGAAGAACTCTGTAACAAAGACTACTTCTGCTTTCTTCGAACCGGCACTGGATTATGTTGTATGTAAGATTCCACGTTGGGATTTGGGTAAATTCCACGGTGTAGATAAAGAATTGGGATCTTCTATGAAATCTGTCGGTGAGGTGATGGCTATCGGTCGCACTTTTGAAGAAGCTATCCAGAAAGGGCTCCGCATGATCGGGCAGGGAATGCACGGATTTGTAGAAAACAAGGAGCTAGTTATTTCCGACATCGACAAGGCTTTGCGCGAACCGACTGATAAACGTATTTTTGTTATCTCGAAGGCTTTTCGTGCCGGCTACACCATCGATCAGGTACACGAACTGACTAAGATTGATAAATGGTTCCTTCAGAAATTGATGAATATCATGCAGACCTCCGAAGAACTGCATAGCTGGGGAAATAATCACAAACAAATAGCCGATTTGCCAAACGAACTGCTTCGAAAAGCCAAGGTTCAAGGTTTCTCTGATTTCCAGGTTGCCCGTGCCATCGGCTACGAAGGTGATATGGAGGATGGTATTCTTTATGTTCGCAAACATCGTAAAGAGGCGGGTATTCTTCCGGTAGTGAAGCAGATCGATACTTTGGCAGCCGAATATCCGGCACAAACCAATTATCTGTATCTTACTTATAGCGGTGTGGCAAATGATGTTCATTACTTGGGCGACCATAAATCCATTGTCGTATTGGGGTCCGGTGCTTATCGTATCGGTTCTTCCGTAGAATTTGACTGGTGCGGTGTGCAGGCTTTGAATACTATTCGTAAAGAAGGATGGCGCAGCGTGATGATTAATTATAATCCTGAAACTGTATCTACGGACTACGATATGTGCGATCGCTTGTACTTCGACGAATTGACTTTTGAACGTGTGATGGATATTCTGGAACTGGAGAATCCGCATGGGGTAATTGTATCTACCGGTGGTCAGATTCCGAATAACTTGGCTTTGCGTTTGGATGCACAGCATATCAATATCCTTGGCACAAGTGCCAAGAGCATTGACAACGCTGAAGACCGTGAGAAATTCTCTGCTATGCTCGACCGTATCGGTGTGGATCAGCCCCGTTGGCGTGAATTAACATCTATGGATGACATTCAGGAGTTTGTTGAAGAAGTAGGTTTTCCTGTACTTGTCCGTCCGTCATACGTGCTTTCGGGAGCTGCAATGAATGTTTGTTCCAATCAGGAAGAACTGGAACGTTTCCTGAAACTGGCAGCCAATGTCTCGAAAAAACATCCGGTAGTAGTAAGTCAGTTTATTGAACATGCCAAGGAAGTAGAAATGGATGCCGTGGCGCAGAATGGCGAGATTGTGGCATACGCTATTAGTGAGCATATCGAATTTGCAGGAGTACACTCCGGTGACGCGACTATTCAGTTCCCGCCACAGAAGCTATATGTAGAAACTGTTCGTCGTATCAAACGTATCAGCCGTGAGATTGCCAAGGCTTTGAATATTTCCGGTCCGTTTAATATTCAGTATCTGGCAAAAGACAATGATATTAAGGTGATTGAATGTAACTTGCGTGCTAGTCGTTCTTTCCCATTTGTCAGCAAGGTACTGAAGATCAACTTTATTGAACTGGCAACCAAAGTTATGCTTGGCCTGCCTGTCGAAAAACCGGAAAAGAATCTTTTCGAACTGGACTATGTGGGAATCAAGGCTTCCCAATTCTCCTTCAACCGTTTGCAGAAAGCCGACCCGGTGTTGGGAGTAGATATGGCTTCCACCGGTGAAGTAGGTTGTATCGGTATGGATACTTCTTGTGCCGTATTAAAAGCAATGCTTTCTGTAGGCTATCGTATTCCGAAGAAGAATATCCTGCTTTCTACAGGTACCATGAAGCAGAAAGCCGATATGATGGATGCAGCCCGTATGTTGGTGAATAAGGGATATAAACTCTTTGCGACGGGCGGTACACATAAAGCGCTTGCCGAGAGCGGTATTGAGAGTACTCATGTTTATTGGCCGAGTGAAGAGGGACATCCGCAGGCGTTGGAGATGCTTCATAGTAAGGAAATAGATATGGTAGTCAATATACCGAAGAACTTGACTGCCGGAGAATTAAGTAATGGGTATAAAATCCGTCGTGCTGCCATTGATTTGAATGTACCATTGATTACGAACGCTCGTCTGGCTAGTGCATTTATCAATGCTTTCTGTACAATGAGTGTGGATGATATAGCTATCAAGAGCTGGGCAGAATATAAATAAGATGATTATATTCTATTGAAATGAAAAGACAAAGGTCGTTCTTATTATTCGAGAGCGGCCTTTGTCTATTATTGTAGAAATACAATTTTTCGATTATTCAGTTGGAAAATTAAATACTCTTGGTCTTTATTTGCTGTTTTGGACATTTTAATGTAACTTGCGCGCTTATTTAAATAATATTTTTTTTTACAGGAGGATGATAGGTATGGATAATCATGTTGTAATAATGGCTGGTGGCATAGGGAGCCGTTTCTGGCCGATGAGCACTCCGGAATGTCCTAAACAATTTATTGATGTAATGGGATGTGGCCGGTCACTGATTCAATTGACGGCAGACCGTTTTGATGGTGTTTGCCCCAGGGAAAATATGTGGGTGGTAACTTCTGAAAAATACATTGATATTGTTCGGGAGCAGTTGCCGGAAATCCCGGAAAGTAATATTTTAGCGGAACCTTGTGCACGAAATACTGCACCTTGTATCGCGTTTGCTTGCTGGAAAATCAAAAAGAAGCATCCCCGTGCTAATATTGTAGTAACTCCTTCGGATGCATTAGTCATCGATACGGGCGAGTTCCGTAGAGTGATGGAGAAAGCACTTCGTTTTACGGATGATAGCAGTGCTATTGTCACAATAGGTATTCGGCCGACTCGTCCGGAGACAGGCTACGGATATATTGCTGCTGCCAACCAGCTTCAAACAGATAAAGAAATTTATACAGTAGACGCATTCAAGGAAAAACCCGATAAAGAGACAGCTGAAAAGTATTTGGCGGAAGGTAATTACTTCTGGAATGCGGGAATCTTTGTGTGGAACGTGCGTACTATCACTTCCGTGATGCGTGTATATGCTCCGGGTATCGCACAGATTTTTGACCGTATTTTCCCGGATTTCTATACGGAAAAAGAAAATGAAACAATCAAAAAGTTATTCCCGACTTGCGAAAGTATTTCTATCGACTATGCGGTGATGGAAAAAGCAGAAGCGATTTACGTGTTACCGGCTTCTTTCGGCTGGTCGGATTTAGGCACATGGGGAGCACTTCGCGGTCTTTTGCCACAGGATAAATCGGGAAATGCTACTGTAGGAACCGATATACGTTTGTATGACAGTAAGAATTGTATTGTGCATGCCAGCGAAGAAAAACGAGTTGTCGTTCAAGGACTGGATGGATATATCATCGCGGAGAAAGATAATACATTACTGATTTGTAAATTGGAAGAGGAACAACGGATTAAAGAGTTCTCGAAATAAAGATTATTTCGTTTGCTGATATTCGTGTGGTGTCATTCCTGTCATTCGTTTGATATTCAATTGAAAGCCGGAGTTAAGCACTCCGGCATTATTTTTATAATTGCACTTCGATATTTAATTTTCCACCAAGTCCACGTTCTACAATATCAAATAATGTTTTGAGAGTAATATTTTCTCCATCGTTTTCAACTTTTGATATGAATGTACGTTTCTTGTCAATGCGACTTGCAAGCTCTGCTTGTGTCATCTCTAATTTTTCTCTGGCACTTCGTATCTTAAAGCCAATGCGCAAAGCCTCAAGTTCTCGCTCAAGCCTGTCTCGTTCCGGTGCTCCAACTTCACCGTAATACTCATTTTTAATTTGGTCTAATGTCTTTGTATTCATTCTAAAATCTCCTTTTCTTTTTCTTTATAATAGTCGGTCATAAGCCGTTCTGCTCTTTTTATTTCTTCTGGTGGAGATCGGA
>NZ_JADPLO010000051.1:0-50285 GCF_015667765.1 Bacteroides sp. 1001302B_160321_D4
GATCTTGCGTTCTCTGTGGTGAATAAAAATTAGTGGCCATTGAAGAAGATGTAAAGCCCAATCATGGTCACAATAAGTAATCCCCATAGGATAAGAACAATTCGTGCAGGTTTGTCCTCTATCTTTTCCATATTCAAGATGCCCAATTGCGGAGACTTATCCCACAGGCTGACTACTATCATGCCTATTCCGATGATAACGAATAAGTAGAAGGAAAGCAGCATAAAATGAGGCCATGCATCATATTGTTCTGCCGGAAACACCCATAAATACAAGATTCCTACTCCGATACTGAACACTGTTCCCAATGTCAGAGCCATATTAGCTGCCAGAGTAGTGGTGCGTTTCCAGAACACGCCAAAGAGAAATACAGCTGCCATTGGAGGAGCTATAAATCCCAGTACAGACTGGAAAACATTAAATAGATTCAGCCCCTTGATACTGTCGATCGCTATGGTTATTATCACAGAGATCAGTGCACCGACTACCGTAACCACTTGTCCCACTCTGATAATCTCTTTCTGCTTGGCCTGCGGTCGGATTTTCTTCACATAGATATCCATCGTGAATACCGTACTTAATGCATTCAATGCAGAGCCGACAGTACTTACCAATGCTGCTGTCAATACAGCCAATACCAAGCCGACCATTCCTGTCGGGAACAAATGAGTCACCATTGTCATATAAGCCTCATCGGGATTCTCCAATTGTGGGAATAAAGCGAGGCAGATAATGCCGGGAAGAATGTAAAGAGGTACATCTAATATTTTCAACCATCCGGTAAAGTTGGTTCCCATCTGTCCTTCTTTGAGATTCTTGGCAGCAAGAACCGGTTGCACCATCGACTGATCCGTACACCAAAACCAAACTCCCATAATAGGATAACCCAGGATAATAGGTAGCCAAGGAAAAGCCGGGTCATCATTTGGATGGAAAAGATTCCAGTAATCCGCCGGAACGGCATCCACCAGTGCGCCTACACCGCCCACTTTATAGATTCCCATGATAGCCAGTGTGGCTGATACTACAATCAACAGTATCATTTGATATACATTCGTGTAGGCCACAGCTTTCAGTCCGCCGAGCATCGTGAAGAAAGCGGAGATGACAAGTAACAGCAATGCCGATTGCCACATAGGAATATCAAAGACTTGACGGATCAGGACTCCACCGGCAAATAAAGTCAATGCAAGCCATGAAATAAGAATGGTAATAATGGTATACCAGGCAAGGATGTTACGGGTAGATTGTCCGAAACGTTTTCCCATAAATTCGGGCAATGTCGTAATGCGACTACCCAAATATCGGGGAGCAAAGACAAAAGCAAGCAGACATATAAAGACAAATGCATACCAGGCATAATTCCCCGAAACAATACCGGTAGTAAATCCGGCACTTGCGGAAGCTATCAACATGGAAGGTCCCACATTCGTCCCCCACATGGAAAAGCCGATATGATACCACTTCAGCGAATTCTCCGCAAGGAAAAGACTACTCCCCTTTTTTCGTTTAGAACTTGCCCATATACCAATAGCTATCAAAATAAGGAAGTAGGCAATCAGAATACTCCAATCTAATGTCTCTAAGAATTTCACATGCATAATTCAAGTATTAAATAAGTAACGTAAGTTTAAATCTAATTTTCTTTAGGCAAGGATTACATGGATTTCACGGTTTTGATAGGCTATGTAATTAAGAGCCGTGTTGATCCGTGTAATCCGTGCCTTTTTATTCTATTTTTTATTTCCAATCAGTTCTTTGGCAACTGCTACGGCTGTATTCGCATTATCACTATATCCGTCCGCACCGATTTCGTCAGCAAACCCCTGACTGACAGGTGCTCCGCCAATCATCACTTTCACCTGATTACGAATACCGGCCTCTTCTAGTGCCTGGATAACCTCTTTCATATATGTCATGGTAGTAGTCAGCAATGCGCTCATGCACAAGATGTCAGCATGGTTTTCCTTCACGGCTTCCACAAACTTGTCACAAGTCACATCAATACCAATATTTATGACTTCAAAGCCGCAACCCTCCAGCATGGAAGCCACCAGGTTTTTACCAATATCATGGAGATCTCCTTTCACTGTACCGATGACAATCTTACCGATTGTAGTGGAAGCACTTCCTGTCAATAAAGGTTTCAGTAGCTCCAAAGCCCCTTTCATGGCACGTCCTGCCATCAACAGTTGAGGAACAAAAGCTTTTCCATCCTGGAAACGTTGTCCCACTTCGCCCATTGCTTTAATCATATAATTATTGATAATCATTTGGGGAGCTACTCCTTCCGCAATAGCTTGCCGGGTGATTTCAACCGCAGGTTCCAGTTTCCCGGCAACAATGGCTTCATACAGAGGTTTCAGTTTATCCTCTTCCCGATGTTGTTCTTCCCATATACAAATACGTTCCTGTTCGGTAGCTGCCAAGTCGGCATCCTGTTGATGTTTATTAGTATTTACAGCGGTAGAAGAACCGGTATATTCTTCGACAATCCGCATGGCCTGTTCCACTTCCTTTTCGTTATGGAAATCCATTTCCAAATGTACACCGTCCGCGCCGATATGATCCAATAGAGGTTTTAGTTCGTCTAATGTCACCCAGCAAGCCATCACGCTCTTTCCTCCTGCCAGAATCTTCTTATACAGATCGTACCATTTGGGAGATCCTCCCTGTGGTTCGCCCACTCCGGGAGTCCATTGAATCGCATTCAATTCTTCAATTTCAAGCAAGGCAGGCAGGTGATGCATGGCTCCCACTCCATCCAGATGATAGAGAGTATAATCAATCTTCTGACATTGTTCACGAATAAAAGGTTGCACAAACCGGCGATAATCATCCTGACTAATCATGGTCGAAATATCACTTTGCAGTTTACTCATCTTTCCGGGAGCCCAGGACGAGAAATAACAGAAAGCCATCTCGTCGCCTTCACGGATGATGTCGTATAATTCATCAAATACTTTGAAGTAGATGTCGTTAATTTGCTGCATCTGTTGTTCCAGGATTTCGGGCTGCATCACTGTGTCCAATAATACCCTATCCGTTCCTTTCAGTGCGGCCAGGACATCCAGTCCTTCCATCAGGTCGGGCATACCGACAAAGTAGTGTCCGTTGGCTTTCGCTTTACAGGCTTTCAGGAGTTCTTTATGAAGAATCCAGTTCGGGTGTTCGGGGTTAAAGACTATTTCATCGGTGAAATCCGGGTTGGGATGAATCCAAATGGTATCTTCCCCACCTTCAAACACTCCGCCTAAGATGGCGGCCAGTGAGCCGGGACCCAGTTGGGTATTCGCAACCGGAAGAATATCCGCTTTCAGACTGCTGTGCGCTACGTACCAGTCTAGATATTCTGCTCTCCATTGAGGGTCGAACCACTTTTGCGACAAATCTTTTGCCGGCGCGGGAGGTACTATCTCTGCATGTGGTTGCACTCCTTCCTGGAAGTGTTCCCACATATTGAGAATGATTCCTTTATGGTTCCACCAATTTATATAACGTTGTTTTGTTTCTTCTAAATTACTCTTCCATGTTTTCATACTATACTAAATTAATTAATTTTCTACCACAATCTATCATAGTCCACCACAGATTACACAGATTAACACAGATATGATTTATCTCCCCTTATCATCTGCGTCAATCTGTGTAATCTGTGGTGAACTATTCCAAAATCCTTTATAATCACTATCTATGCGTAAAGCTATGCTCTTGCTTAAATCCATTTCATCCGTACAGTCCACGTCTTCCGGATAGATGGGGATCACAGCATTTTCACGCACATATACGGGCATTTCTTCCAATGGAACATATACGTCTTTCAGCCAGCATGCTCCTTCCAGACGTTCTCCCGTAAAGAAGTTCACCCATTTTCCTTCGGGAAGATAGATATCCCGACGGTTCTCGCTGTTCATCACCGGAGCTACCAGGAAATCATTGCCGAAATAGTATTCATCATCTATATGCCAACAAAGTTTATCTTCCGGATGATGCAGAATGAGTGCCTGCAAGAGCGGATAGCCGCTTTCTATGGCTAGTTTACTTTGTACTACGATGTATGGAATGAGCGAATAACGCAATTTCCACCACTTTTTCACCAACGGAGCTATGGTCGGATAGTGCCAGGGTTCACGCTTATTGGTTCCGTGATAACGGATATGCGATGTGAATACGCCGAATTGGGTCCAACGCATGTACACATCATCTACTACTACCGAGTTCATAAAATTGGGCAATGTATGGAAGCCGGGAACATCATGGCTCCAAAAAGCAAATCCCGACAGGCCGAAATGTAGACCGCCTTTCAGAGAACCTGCCATTCCATCCCAAGAACTACAGGAATCGCCTCCCCAATGCAAAGGATAACGCTGGCATCCCGCCCATGCGGAACGTGCCCAGACAATGCCGTCACCTGTCACTTCTTTCGTAATTTCGTAAGCAGCCTTTTGATAAAACAGGGCATACAGGTTGTTCAACAATTCCGGCTTCATACCTTTATAGAGGGCGTCCATGTGAATGTTTTCACCGAAATCGGTTTTGATACAGGTTACTCCCATATCCAGGAGTTGTTTCAATAGTCCTTTGTACCATTCGGTTGCTTTCGGATAAGTAAAGTCGATTGTTCCGGCATAATCCAGGGCGGAGAAGTTGGAACCATCGGTCGCTTGTTGTTTGGTCAATGGGGCTATATAATCATTGGCTCTGGCTTCATCAATCTGCTCTGCATTTTCTGCAACGTATGGAAGTTGCCATAAAGAGACACGATAGCCGTTCTTTTTCAACCGCCCGATGAATCCTTTCGGATCGGGGAACCGTTCTTCATTGAATTTCCATTCGCAGAGCCAATCGGTACGGAACCAGCCCGTATCCAGATGAATTACATCACAAGGATAGTGTTCGGCACGCATGCGGTCGCATATTTCGTCTACTTCATCGGCACTGAAATAAGTCATACGGCTCATCCAAACGCCAAAACTCCAAAGAGGAGGCATAGACGGATAGCCGGTCAGGTCACGATAACCGCGAAGAATATCTTCCATCGTATCACCGCCTATTACGAATACATCCAGCAATGCCTGGTCGCTTAGAAACTGGACGGAACGGGTGGAATGTCCGGCCAGCGAGAGCTTGCTATGAGCACATGTATGGTAGAATGTTCCATACATGCGGCTGGATAGATAGAAAGGGATATTCTTATAAGTACGCCGGTTATTGACTCCTTGCCCGTCCTGGTTTTTCAGGAAGAAAGTCTGTCCGCTTAAGTCCATTTTAAAGAAACGTTCTCCGGTTCCGGCAAAACATTCATCGGGCTTACATTCAAAAGAAAGCGTTGCACGTTCTTTCCGACCGTCGCGTTTGCAAAAAGCAACAGGTAACGCATCGTAGCGGGGAGGCGAAAAATGGTCGTAGGCTGACAAGCGGATTTCACGCTTTCCATCAGGGTATAAAGTGATATCAAGCGTTTCTTGAGGGTCTGGTAGCAATTCGCTCCATCGGTCTAATAGAGGCTCTTCCACATTGATAATGGCACGCTTCGTTCCGTCTTCCGTCGAAAGAATCCATTTTCCTTTTTGTTCTTTTATAAACAGGGGCACTTTCTGAATCCGGTCACTGAATTGTAGCATTTCCGACTCATCTGTCAGTACATAATCGCCGAAGCCAAGAAACAGGCGGGTGATGCCGATGTTATACTGACGGATGATTAACGTATATTCCTCCTGGGGAACATCGGTATCCGCCATCATATCGTTAGCCAGTTTTTGCTTCTGAAAGGGAACTGTTACGTAAATATCTCCTTCCTTTTCATAAACAGCCGTTGGCTTGTATGCTTTCCAAAGCGACTCATTCCTTAATAACTCGGTATCAAAATCAAGGAAATCAAATAAGTGATAGTTCGTTGGTTTCATCTATTTTATTGATTAAATATCGTTTATTGATTACTATAATTATCATATTAGTTTGAATGATTACCATACTAGTCTAGTTCTAATGATTATTACACTAGTTTATTGATTGCTATACTAGTACATTAATGACTATGTTAATCCATTGATTTGTTTCAATCTTGCTTTATTCTTCCAACTTTGTATTTAATACTGTCCGCCACTTGAGGCCCGTTATTCTTCCACACGTTCTTTTTCCCGGGGCGGTTCGAATCAAAACGTTCAGTGGGACACCAGTTGTTTTCCATTGTATATCCGTCCGTAGCTTCATCCAGATAGATATAAAAAGCCCGGTCATTCGTAGCGTAGGGGGCTTCGATTAAATGTTCGATCCGGTTATTTCGCATGACGGAACCCGGCTGGTTGGAAAGAGTATACAGACCGCCTGCATCGTATAGCCGACGGGCAAAGTGATGTACATAGTTTGCTTCTATCCGGTTGTTACACATTCCGCTCTCCAGCGATGTCCATCCCCAGCCTACACAAATCCCTGAATAGTTCAGATGGCAGACTTCATTATGAGAAACATCCATGTTTCTGACATATCCGGCGCCGATACCTACACATCCCCAGTCCTCATTAGTCACATTACTTATGAAATTGTTTCTGATAGTAATATGGGAACATAATTCCCGTACGTCAGCAGGAATAAAAGGGATGTGCGTCTCAAATCCTCCGTCCGGAAATGCACCGACCAGTAAAGCCGTTCCTCCAATATCCGTAAATTGACAATCTTCGACGCTCGATGCTGTGACTGCCCATTCATAATCCAGTCCGGTGGACGATAAATGACGGAAGGTGCAATGCTTGAAATCAATATGCTCGGCACCTCTTACACGTATCGCTGTTTCGGGACGGGTGATCCAGGCTTGGTTCTCCAGTTCCGCTTTTTCCGGAAGCCCCGGTTCTTGTAGTTTATAGGCATCCAATAAAGGAAATCCCCCTTGCAAGGTGACGTGTCCCTGATAAGAAGGACGCATCCAGGAGGTATGCTCAAAAGTAATTCCGTTAAATTGTATATGTTTTACCGGACGAGACAATGTACCGTCTATGGTCACTAAAGTTTCCAAGGCAGGGATAATCACTTCAGCTGTTTCGATATTTTCGCCCGCCTGGGGATAATAGTAAATCGTGCCGGAAGGATATTCCTGAAACCATTCACCGGGTTGGTCCAGCAATTCCAGTGCATTGATCAGGCAGAAGGAAGAATTTCCTTTCTCTCCTCCGATGATGGGTTGCGGCCAGGGATGCGCAAACTCCAGGTGACTTTCGGGTTCATGGAAGTGAACTACAGCTTGTCCGTCTTTCACGTCTATACTTTTCACGCGCAAAATAGCAATCGCCCAGCGTTGATGGACAATCATTTCCAGTTGACCGGCATTTTGTAGTCTTTTCGGATTTACACTTTGAGAAACGGGGATCGTTATTGTTTGTTCTTCCGGATTGAAATCAATCATTCGTTCCAATCCACCGTCAGGAAATTGCGCAGCTCTTTGAACTTTATGACCGTTCACCCACATTTGCCGGGTTTCTACTCTTCTGTTTCCTATTAGAGGAGCCTCTGCCGACCATATCTTCTGCCTTAGCTTTTCAGGAATTGCCGGATGATTGCATCCACGCTTCCACCCCGTAACAGCAACTCCACCACTAATTACAGGGTGAGCACCATCTACTGCACAAATCACCGTTGGAGAATCGGACGTCCCACTATCTTCCGGACGAAGAAACAGAGAATTGCGCTGGGCATAAACACCCTCTTCCAAACGAATATAAATTCCTCCGGCTACTTCCGACCGATTCAGTCTACGCCATTCACGAGCCTGCTTGATTGCCCGGTTTAATGTATTAAACGGGGCTTCCTTTGTCCCGGGATTCTTATCATTCCCCTGTAGGGATACATAAATTTCTCCCGCAAAAAGCGAGGGAAACCACCCCAAGAAAATGATAAAAAAAAGATAAATAAAAGTCTTTTTCATGGTACTACCTCAATGTGCTACTTCAATAAAGACGCACACACATCGATTTAGTACTCTATATAAAGGTAATAGATAGGTTATTCTTACAAATGTTTTACAACATCAAATAGGTTACCGAATAAGACCTGTAATAAATTGATAGCAAAAATAACCACAGACAACGAACTTCAGTAAAGTTCCGAATATAAATCCGAGTAAAGAGCCTACACCTGATTTAAGTGCCTGCGAGAACTCTTTATTTCCTAATAGTTCACCAATCACCGCCCCTAGAAACGGACCGAGAATAATGCCCCAAGGCAAGAAAAGAAGACCGACAAGAGTTCCTATGATACATCCCCAATTACCCCATTTACTACCGCCACTATATTTACTTCCCAGCATCGGAGTGAAATAATCTAATACCTGCAAAACAGCTACAATCAATAACCATACGATTAATTGTGTCGTAGAATATTGTACCTTATCCGTGAAGTGCAGAATGACCAACCCCACATAAGCAATAGGCGGACCGGGAAGAAACGGCAGAATACAACCTGCTAACCCGGCTATCATACAAAGGGCACTAATTACGATCAAAATAATGTCCAACATAGTCTCTTCTTTTTTTAGTTCTGCACAAAAATACAGTATCTTTCAATATATACAAGCTAACCTCGAGAATTATTTCCGCCACTTCACTGCTGTTTCAGAATAGCTTTGTCAGGTCTGCAGTTCTTAGTGTGAATGAGTTTTTCCAATACTTTTTTGAGGATGCCTCGTACCCAACAAGAACTTTTACTATCTTTGTGTCGTTAACGCTATTAATAAGCAAGTTATAAAATAAGAAATCAGCAGGAGGACAGAAGATGGATCCAATGGAATATATAGTACCCAACAGAAAGCGTTTGCCTTACGGCATGATGAACTTCGCAGTCATCCGCCGCGAAGACTATTATTATGTAGACAAAACCCGCTTCATTCCTATGATAGAGCAGGCAGACCGGTTCTTTTTCTTCATCCGTCCCCGCCGCTTCGGCAAAAGCCTCACGCTGAACGTACTGCAACACTACTACGATGTGCGTACCCGCGATAAGTTCAACGACTTATTCGGCAATCTCTACATCGGGAAGCATCCCACAGCAAACCGCAACAGCTATCTGGTGCTTTACCTCAACTTTTCAGGTATCACCGGCGAACTGAACGATTATCGAAAAGGACTGGATGCACATTGCAGCATTACTTTCATGAATTTTTGCAAGATATATGCCGACCTTCTGCCACCGGAGACACTAGAAGAACTACGCCAAGTGAATGGGGCCGTAGAGCAGTTGGACTACCTCTATCAAGCCTGCGAACGTGCCGGACAGAAAATGTATCTCTTCATTGACGAATACGACCACTTCACCAACGCCATCCTTTCTGATGCCAAAAGCTTGCACCGCTACACTGATGAAACGCATGGCGAAGGTTATCTGCGTGCTTTCTTCAATAAGGTGAAGGCAGGAACTTATTCCAGCATAGAGCGTTGTTTCATCACCGGCGTAAGCCCCGTAACGATGGATGACCTGACGAGTGGCTTCAACATCGGCACGAACTACTCACTTACCCCCCAATTTAACCAAATGATGGGGTTCACCGAAGAAGAAGTGCGCGAAATGCTGACTTATTATTCAACGAACAGTCCTTTCCGCCATACTGTTGACGAACTGATAGAAATAATGAAACCATGGTACGACAATTATTGCTTCGCGCAGGATTGTTACGGTGAAACTACCATGTACAACTCCAACATGGTGCTCTACTTCGTGAAGAATTACATAGATAACGGCAAAGCGCCACGAGAAATGATAGAAGATAATATACGTATCGACTATGAAAAGCTGCGTATGCTCATTCGAAAGGATAAGGAGTTTGCACACGATGCTTCCGTCATTCAAACTTTAGTGAGTCAAGGTTATATCACTGGCGAACTGAAGAAAGGTTTCCCTGCTGTCAACATCACCAATCCTGACAATTTTATAAGCCTGCTATACTATTTCGGAATGTTGACCATTAGCGGAATAGATAAAGGCAAGACCAAACTGACCATTCCGAACCTGGTGGTTCAAGAGCAGCTCTACACTTATTTGCTGAATACCTACAACGACGCAGATTTGAATTTCAGCAGCTACGAAAAGAGCGAACTTTCAAGCCAGCTCGCCTATGATGGCAACTGGCAAGCCTATTTCGGTTACATTGCCGACTGCCTGAAACGTTATGCATCCCAGCGTGACAAGCAAAAGGGCGAATTCTTCGTTCACGGCTTCACCTTGGCCATGACTGCGCAAAACCGCTTCTACCGTCCTATCTCCGAGCAAGATACACAAGCGGGTTACGTCGATATTTTCCTCTGTCCCATGTTGGACATATATTCTGACATGAAACACAGCTACATCGTTGAGTTAAAATACGCCAAATATCGCGATTCTGAAAACCGTGTGGAGGAATTGCGTCAAGAAGCCATCGCCCAGGCCAATCGCTATGCCGACACAGACACGGTGAAACAAGCTATTGGCTCCACGCAACTACACAAGATTGTAGTGGTATATAAAGGTATGGAAATGCGGGTATGCGAAGAGTTATAATGAACAATCTCTTCACCCTTCACTTTTCCTTGTATTATCCTATCTATAAGCAGTTTATGGGTGAAGGGTGTTCCCTTCACCCATCCTTTCACGTTTTTTCTTTTTCAAACTGTACCTTTCCACAATAAAAGCACTACCTTTGTCAATTATGTATGTAATATACAATATAAAATGAACGACAATAAATTAAAAAACAAAACAGTCCCTTTCAACTACGCCCGCTGCTACAACGAGCAATGTCCGAAAGCTTGTAACTGCCTGCGTCGGGTGGCTGCACTTCTCACTACCGCTGACACGTCCTACATCAGCATCGTAAACCCAATGTGTATTCCGGCCACCGGCATTGACTGTCCCCACTTCCAAAACGCAGAAAAGATACATGTGGCATGGGGTATCAGCCACCTGCTGGACAACGTACCTTATAAGGACGGAACAAATATCAAGCAACAACTGATCGGACATTTCGGAAAAACGCTTTACTATCGCTTTTATCGCGAAGAACGCTTCCTAAGCCCCGCAGATCAAAACTATATCCGCCAACTTTTTCACCGGAAAGGTATCACCGAAGAACCGGTCTTTGACAGTTACACGGATGAGTATAATTGGTAAAGCCGCGTTCTAACCAGTTTCCAGCCTGCTGAAACTTTTTGTTTCAAGCGCTAGAAACTAAAAGTTTCAAAGGGTGAAACGATTCGTTTCACACCGAGAAACAAACTGTTTCACTACGGGAAACCATTCGTTTCAAGGTATGAAACAAAAAATGGAACTAGTTAATGAAAGCAGAAGAAGTATCAGTGAAGGATATATCGTCTAAAAGTTATATGTAATACAAGTGTTATTGGTGAATTTTCAGAATGTATGTGAAAGATCAGAATAAAGAGTTGAAGTGTACAGCGTAAAATTCTCCAATATTGTAATCAAATAGACAAGAACGGAGTGAAAAAATATTTAGAAAAAATAAATATGGAAGAAGTAATAAGAAAATATGTAGATGAATGTTGGGGCTTTGTGCAAGAACACAGAGAATATCTTATGTATGTCCCTTCTTATGAAGAACACATAGAGCCTGAAATGCAGGACACATTTGATAATATTATACCACAAGGGAAATCGGTTAAGATATATGTCACTCAACCGGAACATACTAATTATATGGTGGACATTATTACGGAAAAAGACCATGTATGGAAAGCGATAGATAATCAAATTTCAGACGAGGATATTTCCAAATTAGAAAGTAAATTAAATGTTATTCTTCCGCTTTCATATAAGATCTACTTGAAATACAAACACTTTTATGAAATATTTTGGGATTTAGATGTTCGTCTATATCCAAAGCCCATTCATTCATGGAATAAAATCTTAATTGAAAATAATGAGGAACTGCAAGAAGAAATTCTTAACAAAGGGTATTTTGCAATAGGTCGATATTCTGATTATGGCGTGATAGCTCTTAAATTGACAGATGATGAGAATAAAGAAGGTGAAATCCTTCTCTTTGATTACGAAACGCCTGAAACAGAAGTATTAGCACCCAACTTTATAGAATTTCTTAATCAGATATTACAAAATCCTAAACCTGTTCTTCAAGAATTAAAAGGTTGGGAGAAAAAAATGTATAAAATGGAATGATGCTACTAACAAGCACCTGTACCACATAAACGGCAGCAAGCCGCAAACCATTACCGATAGTGCAATAATAAAATGAAAAAGAATGATTTTATAAATAATCAACTGCTATCAATGGGCTATTTGCCATTGCCATACAATAAAGACCGCAATAAAGTCTTTTATAAAGAAATGGATAATGGCTTAATAGTCTGTGTAGGTATTGAGTCTTCTTCTTTGTATCAAGACAGAAGAAAAACTGTTTCATTTTATACAGCATTGTCATATACATGGGCGATGTATTCACCTATATTATTGCCACAGGATTGTTACTTACGAATAGGTGAAATATTGGGTAAGAATGATTTGTGGTTTCAAACTACCACAAAAGAAGAAAAAGATTTTATGTGCCAATCGATACAGCAAGCGGCAAGAATCTGCGAAAAGCAAAGTAAAATCATATTGCACTATATCTTAAAAGAAAATCAATATGTGGAGTATAAAGAATATATATGCAGATTGAACTGCATAATAGATTTTGTTAAAAAGCAGGGAATCACCAGTAATGCAGATATAAGTATCATTTATGAAGTGATTAAACCAGTATTAAAAAGAATAGGTGTACCGCTTTCCAAGCATACTACAAAACTATATGCAGTGGATGCCATGAATTGCATCCACTGCTCTTCGGACATAAATAAGCAACAAAGAAAAATAATAGCAAGCGAAATAATATCAGTAACAAACGGGTAAATTGTCCTAAAAGAAATGATCCGTCTGAGATTAACATTTATCAAAATAAAAAAATAAACGAGGAAACAGCAGTTAGCTGAAACACATTAACAGTAGTACAACAAAATCAATATGGAAGTAATAGAAAGTAAATGGTATAATAAAGAATGGTGCAAATACAGCGTCTATTGAAGACGTAGAAAAACTTCTAAATACAACCTTGCCCTATCAGTACAAAAGATTTCTGTTATGGAGCAATGGTGGCGAGGGTAAATTAGGAGATAACTACATCTATATATGGGCTATTGAAGATATTGTTGCTTACAATAATGACTATGGAATACACAAATATCTTCAAAAAGAGTATTTAGCATTTGGCATGGATGGTGATATTGGATATATTTTCCACCTGCCAAACAATAGTATATATAGGGTAGATTTAGGAGATTTAGATATAGCTTCTATTAAGTATATAGCACCCTCTTTTGACGACTTTTTAGGCAAGGCTATTTATCTTAATTTCGATAAGCCACAAAATATTGTTGACAATAGTTCAACCATATAAAGTGATTAGACATGGATATAAATAATGAATAAACTACAACTCCAAAAACAATAATAACTCCTGATTCATATCGTTTTTTGATTAATAAAGTTACGGATATGTCAAGAAAAAGGCAAATTCCACCTCTACTATACAATATGCAATAAACTCAAAACGTTGCAAATTTCCGTCCTCATTTGCCCTGTTTACATAAATAAAAACTATCTTTGCGTTTCAGAATCCCGAAAGACGAAAAGAAATGGAGCAAATAGACAACCTAAAAGAGCTTATCAATCAGGGGGATGTGGACACAGCGATTAAGCAATTGGACCAGCTTCTCCAAGACAGTTCTGTCGAAAAAGAGAAAGATACTCTTTACTATTTACGGGGAAATGCCTACCGAAAGAAAGGAGATTGGAAGCGGGCGCTGGACAACTACCAGTATGCCATCGAGCTCAATCCGGACAGTCCTGCCGTTCAGGCCAGGAAGATGGCAATAGATATCCTCAACTTCTACCACAAGGATATGTTCAATCAATAAAAGAGATGTATAATCAATAACCGTACTCAAAGATAACGTAATAAAATAAAGATTATGGCAAAAATCAAAGGAGCAATCGTAGTCGACACGGAGCGTTGCAAAGGATGCAACCTGTGTGTAGTGGCGTGTCCGCTCGATGTAATCGCCCTCAATAAAGAGGTAAACATGAAAGGCTATAACTATGCCTGGCAAGTGAAGGAAGATACCTGTAACGGATGCAGCTCGTGTGCAACGGTTTGTCCGGACGGATGTATTTCAGTGTATAAAGTAAAAGTAGAATAAAAGAAAAGAATATGGCAGAAGAAGTTGTATTAATGAAAGGAAACGAAGCCATCGCCCACGCAGCTATCCGTTGCGGTGCCGACGGTTACTTCGGTTATCCTATTACTCCCCAATCGGAAGTGTTGGAAACGCTTGCCGAACTGAAACCGTGGGAAACAACCGGCATGGTAGTACTCCAGGCGGAAAGTGAAGTGGCAGCTATCAATATGGTATATGGAGGTGCAGGTAGCGGAAAGAAGGTAATGACCTCCTCTTCAAGTCCGGGTGTAAGCTTGAAACAAGAGGGAATCTCTTATTTGGCCGGTGCCGAACTTCCTTGTCTGATTGTGAATGTAATGCGTGGCGGTCCTGGATTGGGAACTATCCAACCTAGCCAGGCTGACTACTTCCAGACAGTAAAAGGTGGTGGTCATGGAGACTACAAACTGATTGCCCTCGCTCCGGCATCCGTACAAGAAATGGCGGATTTCGTAGCATTAGGATTCGAACTGGCTTTCAAATACCGTAATCCGGCTATTATCCTTGCCGACGGTGTGATCGGTCAGATGATGGAAAAGGTTGTTCTTCCTGCACAAAAGCCACGCCGCACGGAAGCAGAAGTAATTGAACAATGTCCATGGGCTGCTACCGGAAAAGCAAAAGACCGCAAACCTAATATTATCACTTCCCTTGAATTGAAACCGGAAGCAATGGAAATCAACAACCTCCGTTTTCAAGCTAAATATCGTGAAATTGAAGAAAATGAAGTACGCTTCGAAGAGATCAACTGCGAAGATGCAGAGTATTTGATTATCGCTTTCGGTTCAATGGCACGCATTGGCCAGAAAGCAATGGAACTAGCCCGTGAAAAAGGAATTAAAGTAGGTATCCTTCGCCCGATTACACTGTGGCCGTTCCCAACCAAAGCGATTGCTGCATACGCTGATAAAGTAAAAGGTATGCTCGTTACGGAACTAAATGCCGGACAGATGATTGAAGATGTCCGTCTCGCTGTTAACGGAAAAGTAAAGGTAGAACATTTCGGACGTCTAGGTGGCATCGTTCCCGATCCGGATGAAATTGTAACTGCCTTGAAAGAAAAAATAATCAAATAACGAAACAATGAATCCCGATAAAATAAGAAACGTACTGAACATCCTATTTATGATATTGGCTGTTGCAGCCATCATCACCTACTTTGTAGCAAAAGATGATTTCAAAATGTTTATCTACGTATGCGGCGCGGCAATCTTTGTCAAGCTGATGGAGTTTTTTATACGGTTCACCAACAGATAAGGAGATGAAGTTATGACTAAAGAAGAAATAATCAAACCCGAGAATCTGGTTTACAAAAAACCGACTCTGATGAACGATAACGCCATGCACTACTGCCCGGGTTGCAGTCACGGTGTGGTACACAAACTCATTGCCGAAGTCATTGAGGAAATGGGTATGGAAGATAAAACTGTGGGAATCTCTCCGGTGGGATGTGCAGTGTTTGCCTACAACTATCTCGATATTGACTGGCAGGAAGCAGCACACGGACGTGCTCCTGCTGTGGCGACTGCTGTGAAACGCCTGTGGCCGGACCGCCTTGTTTTCACTTATCAGGGCGACGGTGACTTGGCTTGCATCGGTACAGCCGAAACAATCCACGCTTTGAACCGTGGTGAAAATATTACGATTATCTTTATCAATAATGCGATCTATGGTATGACAGGTGGCCAGATGGCTCCGACTACACTAGTAGGCATGAAGAGCTCGACTTGTCCTTACGGACGTGACGTTGAACTTCACGGCTATCCATTGAAGATTACTGAAATCGCAGCCCAACTGGAAGGAACTGCTTACGTAACCCGTCAGTCCGTACAATCCGTACCGGCTATCCGTAAGGCTAAGAAGGCAATCCGCAAGGCTTTTGAGAACTCCATGAACGGTAAAGGTTCCAACCTGGTAGAAATCGTTTCCACTTGTAGTTCAGGCTGGAAGATGACTCCGGAGAAGGCGAACAAATGGATGGAAGAACACATGTTCCCATTCTATCCGCTGGGTGATTTAAAAGATAAAGAATAACGCTAAAAGTCAACAGAACAATGAAAGAAGAAATAATTATAGCAGGATTCGGTGGACAAGGCGTATTGTCTATGGGTAAGATTCTGGCATATTCCGGTTTGATGGAAGGCAAAGAAGTGACCTGGATGCCGGCATACGGTCCCGAACAACGAGGTGGAACAGCCAACGTTACAGTTATTGTAAGCGATGACAAAATTTCCTCACCGATTCTTAGTAAATACGACGCTGCCATCATTCTGAATCAGCCTTCACTCGAAAAGTTTGAAAGCAAAGTGAAACCCGGCGGTATCCTGATTTATGACGGTTACGGAATTATCAACCCTCCTACCCGTAAGGATATTAAGGTATATCGTATCGACGCAATGGATGCAGCCAACGAGATGAACAATGCCAAAGCATTCAACATGATCGTACTTGGCGGATTATTGAAGCTTCGCCCCATCGTAACGTTGGAGAATGTTATCAAAGGACTTAAGAAAACCCTGCCGGAACGCCACCATCACTTGATTCCTATGAACGAGGAAGCTATCAAGAAAGGTATGGAGTTAATCCGTGAGGTTTAATTAACAGATAATGTACAATGGATAATTGATAATTATTAGCTACGTATAGTACGTATGCAACATAATTTTCAATTATCCATTATCATTAAATCAATTAAAGTAAGTATCTTTGCCTCCAATTATGAGACGAATCTTACTATTATATATAATCTTTTCCGTTATAGGTTTGACAACTGTCCATGCACAGTTCGATAATGGTCGCCAGAGAGTGGACGAAAACGGATACGACCAATACGGTAACCAGGTGGACCCTGCCATGATTCCGGACAGACTGGATAGTGCAAATGTAGAAGTACAGGGGTTACCTCCGAAATTATATATGTGGCGTATTAATAATCAGTTGGGCGACCGGACTATCATCCCGGCGGATACTGCTTATCACCACTTCCAAAACACCAATCTTACCGAAGGACTTACCGGACATTATAATTATCTGGCCAATATGGGTTCTCCCCGTATGTCACGCATCTTCTTTGAACGTCGTGATCCGGAATCTACTATCTTTATGGAGCCTTTCTCCAGTTTCTTTATTCGTCCTACGGAGTTCAATTTCACCAATAGTAACGTACCTTATACCAATCTGACGTATCATAAAGCCGGTAATAAAATAAATGGAGAAGAACGTTTTAAGTCTTATTTCTCTGTCAATGTAAACAAGAAGCTGGCTTTCGGTTTTAACATAGATTACTTGTACGGACGAGGATATTATAATAACCAAAATACGGCTTATTTCAATGCGGCAATTTTCGGTAGTTATATCGGCGACCGCTATCAGATGCAAGCTATCTACAGCAACAATTATCTCAAAACAAATGAAAACGGAGGTATTGAGGACGACCGATACATCACTGCGCCTGAAGAAATGGCACAAGGCCAAAGGGAATATGAATCAACCAATATCCCGACCGTACTAAGTGCAACAACCAACCGTAATCATGACTTTTATGTATTCCTGACCCAACGTTACAATTTGGGATTCAGCCGCGACATACCGCAGGCCGAAAATGATACGACTCCAGCCAAACAAGAGTTTGTGCCAGTCACTAGTTTTATACATACCATTCAGGTAGAGCGTGCACGTCATAGTTTCAACTCGGATGATGACATGCGTGAAAAAAACTATTATCAAAACACCTATTTGGAACCGGATAATCCGATTGCCAGAGACAGTACTACCTACATGGGTATCAAGAATACCATAGGTATTGCTCTACTCGAAGGATTCAATAAATATGCCAAAGCGGGTCTGACAGCATTCGCTTCCTATAAAATCAGCAAGTATACTCTTATGAATATGGAGGGGAATCCGTTGCCCGACAAATACAATGAAAATGAAATATTTGTTGGAGGCGAATTATCCAAACGTGAAGGAAATGTACTTCATTACCATGCCATTGGTGAAGTGGGACTTGCCGGAAAAGCAATCGGACAATTCAATGTGAAAGGAGATATCGACCTTAACTTTCCGTTATGGAAAGACACTGTGAGCCTTATAGCTCGTGGTGAAGTCAGCAATAAGCTTGCGCCTTTCTATATGCGTCATTATCATTCCAAACATTTCATGTGGGACAATGATATGGACAAAGAATTTCGTACCCGTATTGAAGGAGAATTAAGCATTGCACGTTGGAGAACACGTTTAAAGGCGGGAGTTGAAAACATAAAGAACTACACTTATTTCAACCAGCAAGCAGTGCCGGAACAGAAAAGCGGAAGTATACAGGTGTTGTCAGCAAGTCTTAATCAGGACTTCAAGCTGGGAATCTTCCATTTAGATAATGAAGTAACCTGGCAAAAGTCCAGCGACCAGACCGTATTGCCTTTGCCTGATCTTTCGCTGTATCACAATTTCTATATGCAGTTCAAGCTGGCAAAGAAAGTGCTTAGTGTACAATTGGGTGCCGACGTGCGTTATTTCAGCAAATACAATGCACCCGCTTATATGCCAGCTATCCAAAACTTCTATTTGCAACCGGAAAATGACCAGGTAGAGATAGGAGGTTATCCGATCGTGAATGTATACGCAAACTTACACCTAAAGCGTACACGTTTCTATGTAATGATGTATCACGTGAATCAAGGTATGAGCAGCCCGAATTACTTCCTGGCTCCTCACTACCCTATCAATCCGCGTGTACTGAAATTCGGTCTTTCATGGAATTTCTATGATTAACAAAATCTATATGGCTTATGGTAACACGCCCCAAATTGAGACTGTCCCGATATTTAGTGCCCGTAATCATTGTATTGGCAATCATCTTTTCTATCCGCCAATGCGGTAATCAGGAAAAGCCGTCAGGACACCCACGTGATTATGCAGCCATTGCCAAAGAAGGTATATTGCGTGTAGCGACTGAATATAACTCGATCAGTTTCTACGTGGACGGCGATACCGTTTCCGGTTTTCATTACGAACTGATACAGGCTTTTGCCCATGACAAGGGATTAAAGACCGAAATAACACCCCTGATGAGTTTTGAAGAACGGCTGGAAGGATTAAGCGAAGGACGTTACGATGTAATTGCCTGCGGCATATTAGCTACCAGCGAACTGAAAGATTCTCTGCTCCTCACCTCTCCCATCACGCTCAACAAGCAAGTGCTCGTGCAACGGAAAGAAAACGGAGAAAACGATTCACTCTATATCCGTAACCAACTGGACTTGGCCGGGCGGACACTTCACGTAGTAAAAGGGTCTCCTTCTATTCTGCGTATTCAGAATCTAGGTAATGAAATCGGCGATACCATTTATATCAAAGAAATAGAGAAATACGGTTCCGAACAATTAATCTCAATGGTAGCTCATGGAGATATCGACTATGCCGTTTGCGACGAAAGCATCGCACGCGCCGCCGCCGATTCCATCCCGCAGATAGATATAAATACAGCCATCAGCTTTACACAATTCTACTCATGGGCAGTCAGTAAACAATCACCCGCTTTACTCGATAGTTTGAATACATGGCTGGATAAATTTCAAAAGGAGAAAGAATACCAGAAGATTTATAAAAAGTACTATGATAAAGAATAACCTTATCATTTTACATATCAGAAGAAAACAATCAAAAACAGAATGTAAGATAGATATATTCATGTCTATTTCCAGAAATAAACTCCCAAAGACTTGACTTTCGCTTTCGAATGTTGTATCTTTACAGAGTTAATGATAAAGTAGTTTCAATTAAACTACATGCAAAGGAGGGAATCGCAATTCCCTCCTTTCTTTTTATCCATCCGGGGAAAACCTCTCCCCGCCCCGGCTTTTCCTTGCGCTTTGCCCGGTGGTTATGGTTCTTCAGCCGGAGGATCAGCAGTGTTCACCTTGCTTCTTACCGAAATGAAGTATATATCCGCCTCAAACAGACGTTCTGTTTACCTGAAACAGAGCCTTTGTTCCGATAAAACGGAGCTTCTGTTGAAACGAAACATAATGTCTGTTTTCCAACTGTCCCCGCTAAGTTAATAATCAATAAAGTTGCTCTTGACAAAAAATAGCTTTATCTTTGGGGTTTGTTAGAACAGACACAATAGGTATATTATATTATGAGTGAAAAGATTATCAAATGGGGCTTCATTGGTTGCGGAGAAGTAACCAAGACGAAAAGCGGTCCCGCTTTCCAGAAAGTAGAACATTCGGAAGTCGTAGCCGTGATGAGTCGTGACGGCGCGAAAGCGAAAGCGTATGCCAAAGAGAGAGGAATCAAGAAATGGTATGACGATGCACAGGAGCTGATAGATGATCCGGAAGTAAACGCTGTCTATATCGCCACTCCTCCTTCTTCACACGCTACGTATGCCATTATGTCCATGAAAGCGGGTAAACCGGCCTATATTGAGAAACCAATGGCGGTGACGTATGAAGAATGTACCCGAATCAACCGCATATCCAATGAAACGGGGGTTCCCTGTTTCGTAGCATACTACCGACGTTATCTTCCCTATTTCCAGAAAGTAAAGGAATTAGTAGAGAACGGGACGATCGGCAACGTTATCAATGTACAGATTCGTTTTGCCCAGCCGCCACGCGATCTGGATTACAATCGTGATAATCTTCCCTGGCGTGTGCAGGCTGATATTGCCGGCGGCGGCTACTTCTACGACCTTGCTCCGCATCAGATTGATTTGTTGCAGGATATGTTCGGTTGCATCCTCGAAGCAAGCGGTTACAAGAGTAATCGCGGCGGGCTTTATCCTGCCGAAGATACATTAAGCGCCTGTTTCCAATTTGACAACGGACTGGTGGGTAGTGGTTCCTGGTGCTTCGTAGCCCATGATTCTGCCCGCGAAGACCGCATAGAGATTATCGGTGACAAAGGAATGATTTGCTTCTCTGTCTTTACTTACGAACCTATCGGACTACATACCGAGAAAGGACGGGAAGAAATCTGTATCGGTAACCCGGAACACGTGCAACAGCCTCTTATCCAAGCAGTAGTAGACCACTTATTGGGTAAGTCGGTTTGCTCTTGCGATGGCGAAAGCGCAACGTTGACTAACTGGGTAATGGACAAGATCTTAGGTAAGCTATAACCCTAAAAAAAGCAAAAAAAAGTTCCTTCTTTTTCCGGATTCTGTCGGTATTGTTAAAAAAAATAATAAGGACATTCCATTGTATATTGTTAGTTTTTTCTATCTTTGTAGAAAGAAGCAAAGAAGAAATGAAACTAACAATATATTTTTTGTGCCATGACTAAAGAAGCTTTAATGAGAAAAGCGATCGAGCTTTCAAAAGAGAATGTTGAAAATGGTGGAGGTCCTTTCGGTGCTGTGATTGCCACGAAAGACGGAGAAATAGTTGCAACAGGAGTTAATCGTGTCACTGCATCTTGTGATCCTACGGCTCACGCCGAGGTGAGCGCTATACGTGCCGCAGCTGCCAAACTCGGAACATTTGATCTTAGCGGATACGAAATCTATACTTCCTGCGAACCTTGCCCCATGTGCCTAGGTGCTATTTATTGGGCACGCCTGGACAAGATGTACTATGGAAACAACAAGACCGATGCCAAGAACATCGGCTTCGACGACTCTTTTATCTATGACGAACTGCAACTGAAACCTGAAGACAGAAAGCTGCCTTCCGAAATCCTACTACATAATGAAGCCCTTACTGCCTTCAAAGCCTGGGTGGCCAAAGAAGACAGAGTAGAATATTAGAAAACCTCTCACTATTATTAACCTATTAATTACCCTCAAATGAAAAGAAAAAGCCTTTTATTTGTTATGGCATCAGTATGCCTGTTCAGTTGTCAACAGCAAGAAGAACTGCAAGATCCCAGTAAAGGAGTGATCGACTTTTCTACTTCTATTGACCAAAGTATCAACAATGCTCTTACTCGTAACAGTAGTAGTCTGACACTTCCGTTAAAGAGCAATTTCGCTGCCGGGGATGTCATCTCCATGTCCGTTGCCGAGCAGGATTATCATCCGTTTGCCATAGGCATGGATAGCCAGACTTGGAACGAAGCAGGCACCGATTCGGAAACGGTTACTTTCTATGCTCATTACCCTGAATTGACCGACGAAGCAGCTACTACCAGATCATTGAGCAGCCGCTATCGTGAAATCAAGGGTGGCTTAGAATATTTGTTCGGTACAGCCCAAACCAACAAAGGTTCTAAGAATGTTGCTCTTTCATTCAAGAGAATGACAACGCCCGTCGTTCTGCTTGACGAGAACAACCAGCCGTACGAAGGTAGAGCAATCGTTAAACTGTTCTTGAAAAACAAAGGTGTACAAGACCTGTTCAGCGGTAAAATCGAAGCTGACCCCAATGCAAAACCGGAATACATTGATATCCGGAAAGTATCTGAAGGTATCTTGACTAACTTGATTCCACAGCTCATCAAAGCCGGCGAGAAAATAGGAACGGTTATCCTGGAGGACGGTAAAGAAGAACCTATCATCGCAGAGGAGGACATTACCATAGAAGCCGGAACTCCTGTTGCGGTAAAAATGTACGCAAGACGCGGAATCATTGACGAACGAACTCCACTATTCAGATAAGACTAAAGAATAAAAAGTGATACTAATAAAAATCCCCGGAACCGCTGTAGACACTCAGCATTCCAGGGATTTTTTACACACAAAAGTTATTATTGAAATTGAAAACTGTCTTTTTTAGGTTAGAAACGCATACCTAAAGTAAGAACCACTTTATGGTTGTTGTTCGTCACTTTCGTTCCAGGTAAATCTAAACTATCAAAAGCATAGAATGTTTCTTTATAAGTATTATACATATATGCCATGTCTACATAGAAACTTTCACCACGATAGCCACAACCCAATGTATAATTATTAGTAGCACCCGGATTAGAAAATTCCGTATCAGTACGCATTGAATTTACAGGAAGATACTTAAAAGCATCTGATTTCAAAGGAGCAGTAATATGATTATATCCTAAACGGAATGCAAATTCCGGTGCTAACTTAAATTCAGCTCCAACACGGAGTGTATGAACTGCCTTCATCATTGCTTTAATGTCTGCAGTCTGTCCCAATTCATATCCGTCCGGATCTTTCATTTTAGCTGAAGACCGTTTTGAATATTCATATTCAACTCCCAATGCTACAGAAGAAGCAATAGTATATCCCATACTTGCATTAAACTTCCACGGAGTTATTAACTTATATTCATATTCTCCTTCAGTATCATTTCCACGGGCATCATAAGGTTTGGTAATGCCACGTGTAGTCTCATTCAAATCAAAATTAATATAAGCAGTATTCCGCTCCTTCAAACTAAAGAAAGTCGGAGTATGTACAGCAGCACCAATACGAAATGAGGATGACTCAAAAGGACGAAGAATAAAACCAAGTTTAAAATCAACTCCGCTACCATCTACCCAGAAATCATTTCCTAAAGTATATCCTCCGTGACCGTTTCCGTCCTTATCAGTAAAGTCTTCATTATATTCACTAGTCCTGTCATAGTTTACACTGTAAAGTCCTAACGTGGCTCCAACATAAAAACGATCATAAAAATTCAGTGCACCATTCAAATCAAAAGAATGGATACCTCCACTTTCTTTCGAACGATAAGACTGACTCACAGCATCTCCTGCCTGGAAATAGGGCACATATCCCTCAAAAGGAGGTTCTGCATCCGGATTCTTCGGATCTACTTCTCCATAAACAGGATTCACTAAATGTGCATTATATCCCATGATACCCAACCAAGGCAATTCAGGATTCTGAAAAGCATCATCGCTCCTCAAAGCAGCTTCCGTGAACGGATCAAAGTCTCCGTATGAATCAAAGTTCACCATATTAGCCATCTGAACTGTTTGAGAAGTATTGAATACTCCACTCACCAGCATACTTCTATTGAAGGACTTCATTTTGCGATAATTGAAACCAAAGTTGGCAAATCTCAAAGCAGTTGTATTTCCTATTTTTGTAGAGAATACAAATCCGGCATTATCAAATGAGCCATGAAACTTATCAAGACTTGCCCCATTCGCTTTCACTCCTGTATTATCAAAGCCAAATGAAACCATAACATCATTGCTACGATAAATTCCGATACCGGCAGGATTAGTTCCTATAGTGGTTATATCTCCGCCTAAAGCTCCCATGGCACCGCCCATACCTACAAAGCGGGCAGTTCCATTTAAATCACTTCCCATCCATCGATTTGCATCATAGATAGTTGTTTGAGCATTTAGAAATCCTACACTTATCAAAAGAATACAAATCGCTAATATTCTATTACTTTTCATAATCAATCTCTTTTGAAATTATAAACTATCTTCTATAGCTACCACCAGAACTACGTGAAGAACCACCACCGCCGCTACTACGTGAAGAACTGCCACTGCTGCCAGAACTACGAGAATAACTACCGCTACTACCTGATGAATAGCTACTTCCACTACTTCTTGAATAACTACCTGAATTAGAAGAGCGGGATGATGATCTGTCAGGCGTATAACTTCTTGATGGAGAAGTGGAACTTCCACGTGAATAGCTACTACTGCTACGGCTACTATTTGTTCCGGAACTTCGCGTCGAACTATTACTTCTATTATAAGAGGAACCAGAATTGCGTGTACTAGTACCAGAAGTACGTGTACTGCTTGGACGTGTATACGTTTCTGTATTTCTACGAGAGTATGAACTTCCTGAACGAACAGAGCTATTGCTACCGCTACGAGTATAATCGCGAGTACCTACAACTCTGCTATTTGTACCTGTACTACCTGAACGGCGAACACTTTGTCCAACAGAAGAATTAGCTGGTCTGGTAGTTGATGAACCGACACCTCTTCTGTAAGAAGTAGAATTATAATTTCTCGAACCAGAATAATAGGAACGATTATTACCATTAATCACACTACGTCCGGCATAATAAGGTCTTCCACCTCCGCCCCAGCCCCAGCTAGGACCACCGTGCCAGTGGTGATGATGTCCCCAATATCCGCCGCCATACCAGCCACCCCAGTAGCCGCCGCCCCAATAACCGGGGTAATATCCCCAAGAGTAATAAGGACGATTCCATCCCCAGCCATAGTTCCATCCCCAGCCGTAAGAGCCATAACGCCAATCCCACCAAAGCGGGTTACTGAACGTCGGGAATGCATAAGCATACATACCATCGGTATATACGTTCCAGTCCCATGAATTCGGACCGTAAACTACATCCCAATACAACGGACTGCTGATACTGATAGCGAAACGCGGATTGCGGAAACGGATGATACGTTCAGCGTATTCATAGTCGTCTGTTGTACCATTGAATTCGCCCGTCACCCATTCTCCGTCCAAATCCGGATTAGATTTTTCCTTTATATATAAGGTATCATTATCCATTACGAATTCATTTTCACGTGCATCGTAACGGCGGTTATATTCATCCACATCCCGTGTTCTTCCCTTACGGTCCTGAACAACCACTGTAGTACCCGGTGAAGTATAGATGTTAGTCGTCACCTGTTTCTTCGGTTCCTTCTTAACTGGAGTTTCTTTCTTCTCCTGTTTCTCTTTAGAAGGTACGAAGTAAAGGTCGTCATCAACGCTTTGTGCAAAGATACCTATCGGAAGGCACAAGGCAAATAGCAAGAAATAAACAATCTTTTTCATATCATCTCGGTTTATGTAATTACTTAAACTTATTCACGTTACAAAGATAAGGAAGAGATTTTTCGTCCGGGGGAGATTTTCCCCAAAGGATAATAGGGAAATCCCTATTTCTAACTATCTTTGTAGAAGATACAACGCTCACCGGCATAAAGTTCAGGCAAACTTGACTTTCTATACCCGGATTGCTGTATCTTTGCACATTATTCACCAGCATTAAAAACAACTATGAAGTATTTTGAGTTCACATTCCGCACCCAGCCTTGTACCGAAACCGTCAATGACGTACTGGCTGCCATACTGGGTGAAGTCGGATTTGAAAGTTTTGTTGAGTGTGAAGGCGGACTGACCGCATATATCCAACAGACATTGTGTGATGAAAACGCCATCAAGATTGCCATCAACGAGTTCCCCCTACCCGATACGGATATTACTTATACATATACCGAAGCGGAAGATAAGGACTGGAACGAGGAATGGGAAAAGAATTTCTTCCAACCTATCATTATCGGAAACCGATGTGTGATCCACAGCACTTTCCACCAAGATGTCCCCAAAGCGGAATATGACATCGTCATCAATCCTCAAATGGCCTTCGGAACAGGACACCACGAGACTACCAGCCTCATCATTGAAGAATTATTGGACAGCGAACTGAAAGATAAATCCCTGCTCGATATGGGCTGCGGAACTTCGATTCTCGCCATCCTCGCACGTATGCGGGGCGCACGTCCCTGTACGGCCATCGACATTGATGAATGGTGCGTACGAAACTCCATCGAAAACATCGAATTGAACCACGTAGACGATATTGCCGTATCAGAAGGAGATGCCTCGTCGCTTGTAGGAAAAGGACCTTTCGACGTTATCATTGCCAACATCAACCGGAATATATTACTAAATGATATGAAGCAATATGTTGCCTGTATGCATACGAATTCCGAACTCTATATGAGTGGATTTTATATAGACGACATTGCCGCCATCCGCGAAGAAGCGGAGAAGAACGGGCTGACTTTCGTTCATTATAAAGAGAAGAATCGTTGGGCAGAAGTGAAATTTATTTATAAAGGATAAGAGCCAACAAATATCTTTAAAAGAGAAAGCTCCCTTATCATTAAGAGATATAAGGAAGCAAGCAAAAATCGCAGTCGATATGCGCTATAAACAAGCGTAAGGCTCCAGATTAATGCAGAAAAAAAATAGTGACGGTATACGCTTGGGATAGTGACGCTATCCATAGCATATACCGTCACTATTTGCATCGGATAGCGTCACTATCTTATAAAGAGAAATAAAGTCGTTACGCGAACTCTTTTTTGACTTGTTGGCACCATGCTTTGATTTTCTTTTCCGCCTGTTCGGACTGATTATCCAAATCGACAACCAACCCGCACCACTGCTCGCCACGTAAAGCCTTGGAACGTTCGAAAGTGTAACCCTCGGAAGAAGTAAAACCGACCAAGGTAGCCTCATCCCCTTCAAAGACTTCTGCCAGCAAACCGATTCCATCCGCAAAATTCTCCGGATAGCGTATCTGATCTCCCAAACCGAAGATAGCAACCTTCTTACCTTTCAATTTCATTGTCCGGAGTTCCGGCAACAGTTCGTCCCAATAAGTAGGAAGTTCCCCGTCAAACCAGGTGGAAGCACCCACAATGAAGCAGTCATAAGCAGCAAAATCATTCTGCCAGGCCTGCTCGATAGGCACTACTTCTATCTTGTCTTCACCAAACTCTTTCTGTATTTTCTCTGCCACCCAACTCGTTCTTTCGGCTTTGGTAGCATAAAACAAACCTATCTTTTTCATAATTCTTCTCTTTTAATATTCCAATAATTTCCGTGCAGCTTCGTATATCTTAGCTTCGTCCGGCAAAATTTCTTTTTCCAGTATCGGATTGAAACCGACGGGAGTAAACGTAGAACCGACACGCTGCACCGGTCCGTCGAGATAACGGAACATTTCCTCACCAATCATTGCTGCAAGCTCCGCACCAAAACCGGAGAATACTTTATCTTCATGTACAACCAATGCTTTGCTGGTCTTCTTGACCGATTCAAATATTGCCTCTTTATCCAGCGGAATCAGAGAACGAATATCGATCACTTCTACTTTCCAACCACCCTCTTTCTCCAATCGTTCGGCGGCATGCAGACAGAAATGGGTCGTATTTCCGTATGTGATAATACTCAAATCCGTACCCTCACGGCGGATACGTGCTTTTCCGAAAGGTACTTCAAAGTCTTCCGGCACCACAGTGGCGGCTTCTACCGAATTATACAAAGCTTTCGGTTCAAGAAACAAAGTAAATCCCTTAGAGCGCATACTAGTACGCAACAATCCGGCTGCATCATCGGCAAAAGAAGGGCAGACAATTCGTGCTCCCGGCAATGTAGTCAAAGCTCCTTCTATATTTTGAGAGTGATACAGCCCTCCACCGATATAACCTCCGGAAGCCAACCGCAGCGTTATATTCGGGGCAAACTTACCATTGCTGCGCCAATACTCATGCGTACATTCTACATATTGTTCTACGGCAGGCCAGAAGTAATCGGCAAACTCCGCTCCCTCTATCACGACATGGATTTTAGGATCAAAGCGGCTCATTCCGTTAGCGGTGCCTACAATATAATCTTCGGCAATCGGCGCACTGAACACACGGGCTTCGCCGAATTCCTGCTGCATCCCTTTGGTGACATTAAACACGCCGCCTTTCTCTCTGTTTGCTACGTCCTGTCCCCAGATAAACGTATCGGGATTGTAGCGGAATTCGGCTTTCAATGTCTCGTTAATGGCATTTACCAGGAAGGTCTTTTCGCCCTCTGCTTCATGAGTACCTTCTTTGTACTTCTGGGGTTGATAAGGTTCGGGCATCACAAAATCGTAGATGCTCTTAGGATCAGGATCGGGAGCAGCCAACGCTTTTCGGTTGGCAGCCGACAGTTCTTTCTTTGCGTCAGCTTCGATCTGTTGCAACTCTTCTTCTGTCAGGCGTTTGTAACGCAACAACATCCGGCGGAATTTCATTAGCGGATCGGCATCTTTTACGTATTCCAGTTCGTTCTCATCCCGGTACAGGGTATGTTTATCCGAGTTGGAATGGGAACCGATACGAACACAGTTGGCCTGCACAATCACCGGGTTACGGGTTTCCCTTGCATATTCGTGAGCTTCGGTCATGGCATTCATCGAGTCGAACACATCTTTTCCATTGCAATAGATGATCTTCAGGTTCTTGAAACCGGAGAAATTCTCGGCAACTTTGCGGTTGGCTGTCTGTTCCGATTTAGGGACAGAGATTCCATATCCGTTGTCCTGAATCACAAAAATAACAGGAAGACGTTCAAGGCTGGCGCCATTGATAGCCTCATAGACAAAGCCTTCGGAAGTGGCAGATTCTCCGTGAGAAGTGATGGCGACTCCTTTATGTCCATAATATACCATTGCCCGTGCCACACCTGCCGCATGAAGGTCGTGTGTACCCGTTGCAGAAGAAATGTTTTCGATGTGCCATTCCGGTTTGGCGAAATGGTTCGACATGTGACGTCCGCCGCTGCCCGGGTCTGTCGCTTTCGAGATACCGTTCAGGATGATTTCTTCCGGAGTCATTCCGGCAGAAAGTACAGTCAGCATATCGCGGTAGTAAGGAAACAGGAAGTCTTCGCCCAAAGTGAATACCTGACCGATGGCAAGCTGAATACCATCATGCCCCGCGTAAGGAGCATGATAAGACCAACCCAAGGATTGTAGCAGGTATGACGGTGCTTTTTCATCCAAAGCACGCCCCAATGTCATCAGATGATACCACTTTTTCAGGGTTTCTACATCTGTCGTTTTTATATCATATTTCTTTTTCATAGTGAATGAAGTTCTTAATGAGTGAAACAATCAGTTATCAGCCTTGCCAGTTTTCGAGGTAGTCGGCTATAAAGTGGAGGAAGTTACCTCCCAACATTCCGTCTACTACCCGATGGTCGTAAGACAAAGACAGATACATTTTATGGCGGATGGCAATCGTATCGCCTTCCGGTGTTTCTATCACAGCAGGTTTCTTTTCAATATATCCTACTCCCAAAATAGCAACCTGCGGCTGATTAATTATCGGTGTACCGAATAGGCTCTTGAACGTTCCGAAATTGGTAATGGTAAATGTACCGCCATCAATATCTTCCGGCATTAATTTATTATCCCTTGCTTTCAGGGCTAAAGAGTCAATGGCAACTGCCAGGCCATTCAGATTCAAATGGTCGGCGTCATGCACCACAGGCACAATCAGATTTCCATCATTCAGAGAGACGGCAATACCTACATTGATATGTTTCTTAAAGAGGATATTATATCCGTCTACTGACACATTCACTTGAGGATAGGCTGCCAATGCTTTCGCTACGGCCTCGGTTATCACAGGCATATAAGTCAACTTCACTCCTTCGCGACGGAAGAAAGCATCTTTGTTCTTTTCGCGCCAACGCACCAGCTTAGTGACGTCTACTTCTACCACATTAGTTACATGAGGAGATACTTTCTTAGACATAACCATGTGATCGGCAATAATCCGGCGGACACGATCCATCTCTTTCACTTCAACTCCAGGCATGGCAACAGGAGCAGACGATTTGGATGAAGTAGCAGCCGACTGTGCAGCAGGGGCAGATGCAGCCGGAGACGTTTTCGGAGTTATCGGTTCGGGAGCAACAACCACCGACGGTTTGTTTGCAGCCGGAGCAGCAACAGCAGAGGTCGGCTTCGGTTCAGCCATATCGCCTCTTTTCTTCTTTTCAATATAGTCTTTTATATCTTTCTTACTCAATCGCCCTTCATAACCCGTACCTTGTATAGTATCCAACTCTTCTTTCGGAATCTTAGCCTCCCGCGCCAACTGAATCACAACAGGAGAATACCAACGTTCTTCCTCAACAGCAACGGGTTTGGATGTATCAACGGGGGTTGATGCAGTATTCACTGATTGACTCTTAGCAATGTCTGCTGCTGATTGTGATATTCCGGAAACATCAGCGGCAACCTGACTGGCATCAGCTCCTTCGTTTGTGGCACCTTCGCTTGCCGGCTCCGTACCGGATGATTCTTCGCCATCCAAATCAATAATAGCAACTACTATTCCTACAGCAACCGTGTCACCTTCCTTATATAAAATCTCTACCACTTTTCCCGCTACGGGAGAAGGGATTTCTGCACTTACTTTAGCAGTATTCACTTCAAAAAGCACATCGTCTTCCTGAATCATGTCACCCACCTTTACAGACCAAGAGACAATGGTCCCTTCGGTTATACTCTCGCCCAACTTAGGCATTTTTATTTCGAATTTTGACATAGACAGTAAATTTATTATTCAACCTTAGATATATTACAACAATGGGCTGAAATAGAAAGTTTTAAGTTAAGTAAAATTTAACCGGATGCCAATCGGCACAAACTGTACATCAACGGCTATATATCCACTCTTTCTGAATATATTTCTCTTCCCGGAGCTGATCGACAGCTTCTATCTCCTCCTTAGTGAAAGCACTGACAGATTGCGACTTACTGAAATACTGAAAAGCCTTTTCTTTGAAATCAGTGACAGTCCCCGCCGACAAATGCCTGCGGATATTGGTCACCTCACTCCGAACAGAAGGAACAGCATATACAGACGACAACATTTCATCATCGACCATCGGTTCCGGATTCAATGCTTGATGCAACGCTGTAAGGTCCGTATCATACAATAGCGTGCAATGATACAATACCCGATCCTTGTACAGGCATTGCGCACTTCCTGATATTTTCAATCCATTCAGATAAATCCCCAATCGTTCGCCTCCTGTTGCCATCAGTCCCATAGAGTTCAGGAAATCCAACGTCCGCTGCAAATACGTGACAAACTCCGGCAAGCGGGGAGTCGTTTCTATAAAAGTCAGATTGACATTGCCCAAATCATGGTACACTGTTCCTCCACCGGAAAAACGACGGGCAATATGTACCTGCTCCCGTTCCGCCCATTCCTGATCGACTTCCGACCGTAACCGCTGATGCTTCCCTATTACCACAGAAGGAGTGTCCTGCCAAAGCATGAAAATGTCTTCATTTCCCTGCTTCAACAGATATTCTTCTGCAGCCAAGTGAAAGTAAATATCAGTAAACGGACTATAGATACATCGAATCATAGGTCAGACAGAATAAGAGTTAAAACATAATCTCGTGATAAATCTCTCCGACCGTAGGATGCGGGAATACAGTCTTCTGAAATTCTTCCACCGTATAGCCTCTCTGAATAGCAATACCTGCGATCACTATGAGTTCCGACGCCGGATTTCCCAATATGTGGCAACCGATGATCTTCCCTTCTTCATCCTGAATCAACTTACAAAGGCCGTTTCCCTGTTCATTCTCGGCTACGAACCGACCGGAATAAGCCATCGGTAATTTGGATACACGGTAAGAAAGTCCTGATTTTATCAGTTCTTCTTCTGTCTTTCCTACGCCCGCCACTTCGGGATTGGTATAAACAACTCCCGGAACACAATCGTAATTTATCCGGTCTTCCACTCCCAAGATATGATTGATAGCGACTTCCGCTTCACGAATAGCGGTATGTGCCAATAAAGAATAACCTGTAATATCCCCACAAGCATATACACGGGGATGCGAAGTCAACAGATGTTCATCTACTTTGACCCCGTTCCGATGCAATTCTATATTCAGCTTGTCCAGCCCCACTCTGGATAAATTTGCCTTACGGCCTACACTAAGCAAGATTTTCTCCGCTTCAATAGCGGAAACTTTGCCTTCTTTTTCTATCACGACTCCATGAGCGTTCACTTCCACTACTTTCGTATTCAAATAGAAAGTGACTCCCCGTTTGGCATATTCGGCGCGAAGCATGCCGCTCGTTTCCTTATCCATCGCTCCCAAAATCTCCGGCATCATTTCTACCACATGCACCTTTACTCCCATACTGTTGAAGAAAGAAGCAAATTCCATCCCGATCACTCCACCGCCAATAATAACCAGCGTCTTGGGAAGTTCTTTTATCTCCAACGCCTCCTTGGAAGTCCAATAACTGACTCCCGACAATCCCGGTATGGGAGGAATCACTGTATCGGAGCCGGTACATACCAGCAAGTATTTCACGGAATAGTTTTCTCCATCACAGGTGATGCGGATCATCCCCTCTTTCTCTCCCTCTATAAAAGCTTCTTTCTCCACGATCGTCACTCCGTAAGAATTCACAGTCATCTTCACGCCACCCGTCAACATTTTCACTGTTTTGTCTTTGCGGCTCATAATCTTGGATAAATCGAACGAAGGAGATTCGGCAGAAACGCCATATTTGGAAGCACTTTTAATGCTATCCAGTATTTTAGCAGAATATAACAAAGTTTTAGTAGGAATACACCCCTCATTGAGACATACTCCCCCCATTGCCTTTTTCTCAAAAAGAACGGCTTTTAATCCGTTGGCCCCTGCCCGTTCGGCAGCTGTGTAGCCGGCAGGACCACCACCAATAATAGCTATATCAAAGTTCATAATCGTATCTTTTTTAGTAATAATACAATTATAACAAATGAGAGAAGAGATAAGTTGTTGGGAAAAGAAATACCTGTTATTTAATTGTCAGCTTTTTAAGTTCTTCTAACGAGCCATTGAACACGTTCAGGTCTACGTCTTCTTTGATGCCGGGAACACTTCCTACATCAGTATGTTGCCAAAAGTCCCATTTCCCCTGATACTTTACAGAGTCAACATAATAATGGGCAATCCAGTAAGGGTATGTATTGAAGATGGAATCGTCCAGATAACGGGTTTTAAATTTATAAGAAGTATAAAGAATAGGTTTCACTCCATAATGAGATTCCACCCGGTCCAGCCAGCGTTTAATGCCTTGCTGCAATTCCTTTTTTTCCTTCCGCCCGGTCACTTCCACATCAAGTACGGGAGGTAAATCACCCGTGTCCAGTTTCACCGTACGAATAAAGAAGTCCGCCTGTTTCAAAGCATCCGTACCAGGAATATAAAAATGATAAGCACCACGGATAAATCCATGGTTACGGGCATTGGCGAAGTTCGCCTCAAAGGTAGTATCGTTATGGTCTCCTCCTTCTGTAGCTTTCATAAAAACGAAATGCAAAGGAGTAGCCGTTTCTTTATTCTGCAACAGTCTTTTCCAGTCAATCTTTCCCTGGTAATGAGAAATGTCAATACCATGAATATCATATCCGTCAGGGATACAAACTCCGTATTCCTTTAAACCATGACAAGGTTTCCATCGATAAGCATAAGGACGGATAAAGAAATAGTAGAATACAACGGAAAAACAACCGACAATCACCACTGCCAAAATGTTACGAATCCAGACAGGCATCACAGTTCGATGCTTCATCTGTTCCTTTTTTGAGGTACGGGAAGTTTTGGAAGAAGAGGTCGTTCCCTTTTTCTTGGTAGTGGAAACAGTTCTTTTCTTCTGTACGGCAGACATCGGGTTGTTGCGTTGCGGCATTTACTTTAAACGATCAATGTTTTTAGAGATAGGCACGGATTACGCGAATTAACACGGTTTTTTAGTTATTTCTTATAAACCGTGTAGTCCGTGTAATCCGTGCCTGAAAGAATCTTTCATTGCAGCTGTTATTGCAACTGTTACATCAACAACTGCTCTGAAGTGTATTTATTTAGCTTGTTCCAGCTGCAAAGTCTTAGTTGCCTGGTCGCAAACTTCTGTAGGACCGAAGTACTGGATCGGACCCGGATATACATAATCCGTTTCGATAGCCCAACGATCACGTTGCGCAGCAAATGCCTTGAAAGGAGCACCATCCAGTTTCACCAATGCTTTCTGAATAACCGGTTTCATTTCACCGTGGCGACGTTCCATGTTCATCATCATAGTGATAGGCACACCACCAGCAATCCATTCAGCAGCAGGAGCAGTTGTGTTGCGTACAGAAGACATATAACCAGTCTTACCGTTAGCAATCAACATAGAGGCTGTGTAACCCAGAGAGTAGCAATAGTCAGCGTCAAAGTTTGACGGAGCAGCACAACGTCCTTCATAACCGAAGAAGTGGTGTTGAGCAGCAAATTTACCAACATACTTGCCTGCTTCTTTCCATGAAGCCAATTTGGTAGCTACCATTTCAGACAACAGCTTTTCTGTTTCGATCAGTGATACCTGAACGTTTCCGTGCGGGTCACGATCCAAAGTCAACTGACGGGCAACACCTTCCGGCAGACTTGCGTAGATAGCAGAGTTTTCCGGAGAAAGTTTGCGGATGATATAATCACGTTGGTGAGATTTCTTAATCTGACCGAATTCTTCAGCATTAGCAGCCAGGAAGTCGTTCAATTCAGCAATCAGGCGTTTCATGGCAGGAATGAATTCTACCAATCCTTCCGGAATCAATACAGTACCGAAGTTGTTTCCTTGTGCGGCACGATCAGCTACCACTTTAGCGATGTAAGTCACTACATCGTCCAAAGACATATCTTTAGCTTCTACTTCTTCAGAAACGATACATACGTTAGGCTGTACCTGTAAAGCACATTCCAGTGCGATGTGAGAAGCCGAACGACCCATCAACTTGATGAAGTGCCAGTATTTACGTGCAGAGTTACAGTCACGTTGGATGTTACCGATTACTTCTGCATAAGTCTTACATGCTGTATCGAAACCGAAAGAAGTTTCAATCATATCGTTCTTCAAGTCACCGTCGATTGTTTTCGGGCAACCGATTACCTGTACACCGTAGTTCTTAGCTGCATAGTATTCAGCCAAGACACAAGCGTTTGTGTTAGAGTCGTCACCACCAATGATAACCAATGCTTTGATGCCAAGTTCTTTGATGATTTCATATCCCTTTTCGAATTGGCTTTCTGCTTCCAGCTTCGTACGTCCGGAACCGATGATATCGAAACCACCTGTGTTACGGTATTCGTCGATAATATCAGCAGTCAGTTCCATATAATTGTGATCTACCAGACCACCAGGACCCAGAATAAAACCATATAATTTGTTTTCCGGGTTCAATTTCTTGATACCGTCGAACAAACCGGAGATTACATTGTGTCCGCCCGGAGCCTGACCACCGGAAAGAATTACACCTACGTTCATAGCGGGAAGAGCAACAGCTTCACCAGCTTCGAATGTAATCAACGGCATTCCATACGTGTTCGGGAATAATGCTTTGATAGCTTCCTGATCGGCTACAGATTGAGTAGCAGCACCTGCTACAGCCTTAACAGCTCCTGATGCCAATGCTTTCGGAAGTTTGGGCTGGTAAGCAGCCCTTGCGATTTGCAATGCACTTTTAGTCATTTTCTTTAATTTTTTATTTAAAGGTGTTAGTAAGTTTCTTGTCAAACTTGAAAAGCGTTGCAAATTTCGCACTTTTTTCCGAATTATGAAAATTCTTCTGTTGTTGTTTTTAAGACAAAAAGAAGAAGAAAGAAAAATTAAGGCTACCTCCCGGTGTGGGAGATAACCTTTACGTTTTCTTCAATGAGTGAATCGATATGATAATTCTAGGGATTTTGTTCCCAGCCTCCACCAAGAGCCTTATAGAGTTGAACTACCGCAATCAACTCGTCACGGATAGCATTACTCAACCCAATCTGTGCATCAAAATATCCACGTTGGGCATCCAATACGTCCAGATAATTAATAACTCCATTGATGTATTGCAGTTGTGCCAGGTCCATGTAGCTCTTGGCCGAACGTTCCAAATTGGCACGAAGTTCATACACTTCTTTGATCTTGTTGAAATTGACAATTGCATTACGTGTTTCCTTGAAAGCTTCCAGTACGGCTTTTTCATAACTATGTACTTCAGCCTCATAAGCTGCCTTTTTGGCTTTTAATGCCGCACGGTTCTTTCCCCAGCCAAAAATCGGAGTCAGCAAAGCTCCTTCCATCACTGCGTATGGAGATTTCAGAAGTTCCGACAAAGAAGTACTTTCACTACCGAAACCACCTGTCAGGGCAAGACGCGGGAACATATTTGTATAGGCCACTCCCACTTTCGCATTGGCAGCAATCAATTTCTGCTCTGCCTGACGGATGTCGGGACGACGTTCCAATAATGTAGACGGCAATCCAACAGGAAGTGTTTCCGGAGAGTTGAATTCCTGAAGCAAACGGGAACGGGCTATCTTATTAGGATATTCACCCGCAAGATAGGCAATATCGTTTTCTTTCAGGGAGATTTTACGTTCGAGGTCAGGAACCAAAGTTGCCGTACGTGCCAACTCCACCTGCGCCTGTCGATAAGAAGTCTCGGAAGTCAATCCGCCGGCAAACCGGATACGCGCCAAACGTACTCCTTCTTCACGGGCTTTCAATGTTTGCTTTACAATGTCCAGTTCTGTATCTAAAGCAACCAATTCATAGTAAGCCTGTGCCACTTCAGCAACAATCGTCATCCGCAATGCGCGTTGTGCCTCGATAGATTGCAGATACTCGGCAATACTGGCCGAACGTGCCCAACGCAGATTTCCCCAAAGATCAAGTTCCCATGAAACGAGAAATTGTGCTTCAAAGGTCTCTGATCTCTTGAAAGCATCTCCTCCATGATTTTCGAGTTCACGTTCTGCCGTTACTTTTCCTTTGATATCCGGAAGTAACGCAGCGGTGGAAATACGTTTCTGTGCTGCCATTTCTTTCACACGGGCAGCGGCAATCAACATATCCTTGTTGTGATCCAGTGCACGTTCAATCAGGCTTCTCAAGGTAGCATCCGTATAAATATCCCTCCAGTCCTGATCGCCGAAGCTGATCGAGTCTTGCGCTCTTTCCAAGCTGTCGGGCAAATGAAGATCAGGGCGGACATAGCTTTTCCCTACCTTGCAGGAAGTCAAGACCCCGGCAAGTAACAGGATAGCAATATATAGTTTCTTTCGTTTCATTATTTCTTATGTTTTAAAATTTTCGACTTTGTTTTATACACCATCACAAAGAAGAACGGCACAAGAATGATACCGAATACAATGGCAAATATCATTCCGAAAAATACACCTGTACCGATTGCCTGCCGGCTTGCCGACCCCGGACCGCTTGCCAATACCATCGGAAGCATACCGAGTACGAATGCGAGAGAAGTCATCAGAATCGGACGGAAACGCAATTTGGCCGCGTAAATAGCCGACTGCACCAGGTCTTCACCTTTATCTACCTGTACTTTTGCAAACTCTACAATCAAAATCGCGTTCTTGGCGGCAAGTCCCACCAACATTACCAGACCAATCTGGAAATAGACATCATTCTCCAATCCGCAAACCCAGACTCCTAAATAGGCTCCCAAAGCGGCAACAGGTAAAGAAAGCAATACGGCAATAGGAACTGTCCAACTTTCGTATTGCGCAGCAAGGAAAAGGAAAACGAACAGGAATACCAATGCCATCACCATGCCTGTCTGACCTCCCGCCTGCTTCTCCTGATAAGAAAGACCACTCCATTCCAGCCCAATATTATCGGGTAGATGGTCACGGGCAATCTGTTCCATGATCTCCATCGCCTGTCCGGAACTATATCCCTGTGCAGCTGCTCCACGGATAACGGCCGTAGTAAACATATTGAAACGTTTAATGCTTCCCGGTCCTGTGGTATAGGAGGCATTTCCTAAAGAAGTCAACGGTACCATCGCTCCATTGGAGGCTTTCACGAAGAACAGATTGATATTGTCTTTGTGTTCCCGGTAAGGAGCTTCCGCCTGAATGTAAACCTTATATATACGGTTGAACATATTAAAGTCGTTCACATACACCGAACCGGTATAAGCCTTCATGGTAGAGAACACATCAGCCAGTGGCACACCCAGCATCTTTACTTTGTCACGGTCTACATCGAAATAGAGTTGTGGTATTTCCGACTGCAAAGAAGATGACAGACCAGCCAGCTCTTTGCGCTTGGATGCGTAGTACATTAATGTATCTGCCGCGTCTACCAAATTATCGAAAGTGGCTTCTCCACGGGCTTCCAATTGCATTTCAAAACCTCCCGAGCTACCCAGTCCCGGAATAACCGGAGGAGTGGACAGATAGACTTTACATTCGGGATATTCCCTCAAATGTTTTTCCACCGTATCCATAATCTTCTCAATAGTGGTGTTCTTCCGCTCTTCCCAAGGTTTCAGGATCACCGTCAGTTCAGCACGTCCCTGGTTACTTCCAACACGCGGACTACTTCCCGTTACGTTCTGTATATATTCGATATATGGATTCTTCTCCAAATAAGCAATGGCACGTTCTGTTACGATACGGGTACGTTCCAAAGTAGCTCCTTCCGGCAGTTCCAATTCAATTTTGAAATATCCCTGGTCTTCCACAGGCAAGAAACTGGTCGGAATAATACGGTGAATCAGCATGATAGCAATCAACACCATACCAAAAGCACTTAAAACCCGGCGAGGATGCTTGATCGTACGAGTCACGGCAGCTACATATTTATTGCTACCGATGCCCAGCCATTCATTAATCTTCCGGAAAACAATATTCTTTTTCTTTCCGTTATCCGGCTTCAGAATCAATGAACACATCACCGGGCTCAATGTCAGAGCCACTACCGTAGAAATAAGTACGGACACCACAATCGTCACCGTAAACTGGCGATACAACTGCCCTGTAATCCCACTTAAAAAACTAACCGGAACGAACACAGCCGCCAATACCAGTGATGTGGCAATCAAAGCACTAGCAAGTCCGTTCATCGCTTTCTTCGTTGCTTCGTATGGGCTTAGATGTTCCGTTTCCATGATATGTTCTACGCCTTCCACCACCACAATCGCATCATCCACAACAATACCGATGGCAAGAATCAATCCGAGTAATGTCAGTATATTCAGCGAGAAACCGAAAATCAACATGAATCCGAAAGTACCGATCAATGAAATAGGCACCGCCACTACCGGAATCAACGTTGCACGCCAGCTCTGCAAGGATAGATAAACCACCAATACAACTAATACCAACGCTTCAAACAACGTCTTATATACTTCATGAATAGATTCGGAAATATAGGTCGTCATATCGAACGGAATCTCATAGCTCAATCCTTCCGGAAAGTTCTTGCTAATCTCATCCATAGCCTCTTTTACCCTCTCGGCTACTTCCATCGCATTTGCTCCCGGCAACATATAAATGCCAAGCACAGCGGCATTCTCGCCGTTGATACCACTTTCCGTGTTATAAGAAGAAGCCTCCAACGATACACGCGCCACGTCTTTCAACCTGATAATAGATCCGTTGGCATTGGCACGCACTACAATATCTTCAAACTGCCCTACGGTAGACAAACGTCCTTGAGTCGTAATAGGAATGGTAATATCCAGTCCCTGTACCGGCTGTTGCCCCAATACACCGGCTGCCGATTCACGGTTCTGATCCTTCAATGCATTCTGTAAATCCTGCACGGTCAGTCCAAAGTTTGCCAACTTATCGGGTTGCGCCCATATCTGCATCGCATAATAGCGGCTACCGATATTAGATACACGTCCAACCCCAGGAATACGGCGAATTACATCGAGCACGTTGATAGTAGCAAAGTTACTCAAATAAATTTCGTCGAACTTCGGATCAGTAGAAGTCAAACAAAGCGTCATCAACTGACTGGGAGCCTGTTTTTCTACCGAAATACCATTCTGAATGACTTCCGCCGGCAGACGGGATTCCGCCAGTTTCACACGGTTCTGAATCTCAACGGCTGCCAAATCCGGATCGGCAGATACGTCAAAAGTGACCGTTGCCGAAAAACCTCCGGAGTTAGAACTGTTTGATTCCATATAAAGCATACCCGGCGTACCATTGATTTCCTGCTCAATCGGAGTGGCTACTGCCTGCGACACGGTAAGTGCGCTGGCACCCGGATAGGATGCGCTGATCTTTACCACCGGAGGGGTAATCTGCGGATATTGATCCACCGGAAGCATCGTCAGGCCAATAATGCCGACAATCACAATCACGATGGAGATTACAGCCGAGAAGACCGGCCTATCTATAAAAAAAGTAACTTTCATCGTTTATTCTCCTTTCGCGTTATCCTTCGTTCCGGTAGTGTTTTCTTTTACTCCGGTCACTTCATTTTTTGTCGTAGTTATACTGTCCCCAGCTTCGGCTTCCGGATCACTGACCCGTACTTTCATGCCCGGAGTCAACTTATGGAACCCTTCTACAACCACCATTTCTCCTTCTGCCAGTCCTCTTTCTACCACCACATTATTCCCGACTTCCGGTCCTAATTCGATAAAACGTTTCTCTACCGCATTATCTTTGCGCATGGTATAAATATATGCTCCACCCTTTTCGATGGTAACGGCTTTCATCGGAACAACCAGTGCACCTTCACGAACATCCAGCAACAACTTTACCTTTGTAAATTGTCCCGGCAACAATACTTGTTTCGGATTCGGCATTTCTGCACGTACAGAGAAAGTTCCGGTTTGAGGATCGACTTGCGGTTCGGCAAAATCCACATATCCTTTAAATGGATAGACGGTATTATCCGCCAATGTAATGGTAATATTCGGCTGCCAGGAACGGGTGGAATCCTGCTGTCCCAAATTAATGTTTCTTTCTTTACTCTTCAAATAATCGAGTGCTGTCATACTGAAATCCACCAACACTGTATCACTCTTCACAATGGTAGCAAGCAATGATTTTCCTCCGGGACCGACTAATGTACCCAAGTCCACATTTCTTTCACTAATGTGTCCCGATAAGGGCGAACGAACAATGGTATAACCCAATTCCAGTTCAGCCTGTGCCAAATCCGCCTCGCTCATGGCTACCGTTGCCTCGGCACTTTCATATGCAGCTTCCGCATTATCCAAGTCCAACTGGCTTGCAGCGTTCTGTTCAAACAACGGACGGATACGTTTTAAATCACGTTCCGCTTTCAAAGCCTGCGCTTCGTCTTTTTTCAATTGTGCTCTGGCTTTATCTGCTTTGGCACGATACTGGTCCTGGTTGATTACAAACAAAACCTGATTCTTATTGACATATGTACCTTCGGCAAAAAGCATATTTTCCAGATAACCTTCCACACGGGCACGTACCTCGACGAACTGTTGGGCACGAATACGCCCCACATATTCCCCGTATATCTCTACGTCGTCTTTCACTACCGGTTCAACAATGACTGTCGGCATTTCCGGCGCAGCCTTCTGAGGTCGGGTCAGTATCCAGTACACACCCAACACAACTACCATACATATAATAGCAGCAATGGTTCTCTTTCTCCTCAGTTTCAACTCATGTTTCGAAAAGAATAATCTCATATCGAATCTTATTATTTAATTTAACTTATGTTTGTTCTATATCCTTATTTACAACTCATATACCAAAAATGCGTTAGCTGCATTATTTGCTTAAAATCAAAGCATTAGATATTTCTTCGTTTTGCAGAAAGTGTGGAAATTCACTGTATGGTGTAGAAAAAATCCACATTTCCGACTTTTGGAACATTTTTTTTAGTTCCTATTTCAACAACTAAACAAATTATGCTCTACATTTGTATTATATTAAACATCAACACTAGACCACATCCTAATGAAAAAACAAATCTTTTCAACATTAGTTTTATCAATTGGCATCTTATTGCCTTTTTCTTTGCATTCTCAAGAGCAAAGGAAAAAGGTAGGTGTCGTTCTAAGCGGTGGCGGTGCCAAAGGAATGGCACACATCAAAGCACTGAAAGTAATTGAGGAAGCCGGAATTCCTATTGACTATATAGCCGGCACCAGTATGGGAGCTATCGTAGGTGGTCTGTATGCCATCGGTTATACTACGGAACAATTGGACAGCATGGTACGAAAACAAGATTGGACATTCCTGTTGAGCGACCGTATCAAACGAAGTGCCATGTCATTGACTGATCGTGAGCGGTCTGAAAAATATACAGTCTCTATCCCTTTCACCAAAACTCCCAAGGATGCTGCTACTGGAGGACTCATGAAAGGGCAAAATCTGGCTAACCTATTTTCAGACCTCACTGTGGGGTATCATGACTCTATCGACTTCAATAAACTTCCCATTCCTTTTGCCTGTGTAGCGGCCAATGTTGTCAATGGAGAGCAAATTGTATTCCATGACGGAATACTCTCAACCGCTATGCGTGCCAGCATGGCTATTCCGGGTGTATTCACTCCGGTACGGCAAGACAGCATGGTATTAGTGGACGGCGGCATTGTAAACAACTATCCGGCAGATGTTGTAAAAGCCATGGGAGCCGATATTATTATCGGAGTAGACGTGCAGAATGCTTTGAAGAAGGCTGACAAGCTCAACAGCGTCCCCGATATTCTGGGGCAGATTGTAGACATCACCTGCCAGTCTAACCACGAAAAGAATGTAGACCTCACAGACACTTATATCCGTGTCAATGTGGAGGGATATTCATCTGCCAGTTTTACCCCGGCAGCCATCGACACTCTGATGCGAAGAGGCGAAGAAGCGGCTAAAGAACAATGGAATTCGTTGCTTGCCTTGAAAAAGAAGATAGGAATAGCCGAAGATTATACTCCGAAGCAACATGGCCCTTATTCTTCTCTTTCCAATGCACGCACAGTTTATGTGACGGACATCTCATTTTCCGGTGTAGAGGTGGATGATAAAAAATGGCTGATGAAGAAATGTAATCTGAAAGAAAACAGTGACATTACCACTCAACAAATAGAACAGGCCTTGTATCAATTACGCGGTAGCCAATCCTATTCCAGTGCCAGCTATACGTTGAAAGAGACTCCTGAAGGTTATCACCTCAACTTCCTGTTGCAGGAAAAATATGAAAGAAGAATCAATCTGGGCATCCGTTTCGATTCGGAAGAAATCGCGTCTTTGTTGGTGAATGCAACGGCAGACCTCAAAACTCATATTCCTTCCCGCCTGGCTCTTACCGGTCGATTGGGTAAACGATATGCTGCCCGCATAGACTATACGCTGGAACCCATGCAGCAACGTAATTTCAACTTCTCGTATATGTTCCAATACAACGATATCAACATTTACGAGGAAGGTGACCGTGCCTATAATACAACGTATAAATATCATCTGGCAGAATTCGGTTTCTCCGATGTATGGTACAAGAATTTCCGCTTCGGACTCGGTCTGCGTTTTGAATACTACAAGTACAAAGATTTCCTGTTCAAGAAACCTGAAATCTCCGATCTGAAAGTGGAATCGGAACATTTTCTAAGTTATTTTGCCCAAGTGCAATATAATACTTATGATAAAGGACGCTTCCCTTCTAAAGGAAGTGACTTCAGAGCTGCCTATTCGCTTTATACGGATAACATGGCACAATACAACGACCACGCTCCATTTTCAGCATTGAATGCTTCGTGGGCAAGTGTCATCCCTGTGACCCGCCGTTTCTCCGTCATTCCTTCCATTTATGGACGTATCCTGATCGGAAGAGATTTTCCTTATCCGTTGCAAAATGCCATTGGCGGTGACGTACCCGGTTTCTATATTCCACAGCAATTACCGTTTGCCGGGGTCACCAATCTGGAATTGATGGATAACACCATCATGATTGCGTCTATTAAGTTCAGACAACGTATGGGAGCCATTCATTATCTCACACTGACGGGTAACTATGGGCTAACGGATAGTAATTTCTTCGATATATTGAAAGGCAAGCAATTATTCGGTGTTAGTGCAGGTTATGGAATGGACAGCATCTTCGGACCATTGGAAATATCGTTGGGATACTCCAATCAGACGGACAAAGGAAGTTGTTTTGTGAATTTAGGGTATTACTTCTAGTCAAATCTAGTCAAAAAGAATATAATAACACTCCAAGGAAGACAGATTTTAGCAATACTACTTCGCGTAATACAATATTTTCAAAAAGCAAAAGAGGAGACCGCTTCACAGTGATCTCCTCCCTCTATACTCTATATGAACATGCCCCAAAGGGTTTATTAAAAAAGGAACATATTCAAAAGGGTTTTATTAAAAATATTACATATCGATTCAATGAATCGTTTCAAATCATATCAACGATCTTCACAGACAGTTGATATTCAGGGAAATGTGCATCAAAATAAAATCTGATGCATGGCTTCGATTAGGTAAAGATGTACCTCTGTACTTTTTCCTAATCGGCTAAGGCAAGGATTCAATGCTACAAACGAATCCAAGCCCCTTACTATAAAACATCTTAAATACTACCACCCTTACCGCCGCTATGTGTCGGATTATAAGTAACCGTCTTATATTGATGCTCCGTTCCGGTATAACGAGTTGCTGTAATCGAAACCGTCTTGTTTTGACCATTAAACTTTACATTAGCCGTCAACGTGGTAGTACGCGCTTTTGCATAGCAAGTATAACTCATAGTGGTGTATCCGTTTACATTTACAGTGTTATAAACACGTTCAGTTTCCGTAATGCCAGATACCGATCCCATTAATGAGAACATACGAGTTTTCATGAAAGCAACCATTGCATTCACCGTTTTTGTATCGCTCTCACTAGTAGTAGCTCCTAATTGCGATTTAACTTCAGCAACAAGACCAGCATCATTCTTATCATAGTCCCAACCAGACTTTTCCTTATATTTCAGTTCAATACCAGTCACTGCTTTAGCATTCTCGCTATTATCACGACTAGCTTGTCCTAGAATATTAGTTGTCACAGTTTCATTACTAATCTTGCTGTATACTTTATTTTCTATTGCATAAGCAGAGAAGTGATCGACATCGGCTGTATATGCAGTGACAGCTCCACCTTCTGTAGTAGAAGATATATTTTTAATTACATTTCCCTTATTATCTTTTGCATCTCCCCATTCTCCTGTATCTGGATTCTGATAAGTAAGTATCATATCAGCATCAGCGAATGTTACTCCAGGGATAGGGTTAGGAATAGAAATCGTAACCTTTTTTGCAAATTGCAAACCAGACGGTTCAAATTTAGCAGCAGCTAAAGGGATGCTTTTAGGTATATCTTTATTCACTTCTTCAGCCTTCACTTCAGTAGTCACTTCTGCAGGAGCAGGAACAAAGGTTGTTACACTAATGCCAACATTCCCATCACTAATAAGGCTTGCACTAGCTTCTGTATCAATTGCACCTGCCGGTATTGCCAATTCGACTTTCACGAGTGGTTTATCCTCTACCACTGCTTCCGGAGCAACTTCTCCCGGATCTTCAATGGTAGTATTAGATTCACTATTATCCTCTACTTTAATTTCTTCTTCTGCAGTTACTGACACCGTTTCTTTCCGACTCTCCTTTGTCAGAGCCAGAGCTACCGTTACCACACTACGATTCTCTGCATTCTCTGCAATGACAACTGACGTTTTCTGTGAAAGATATCCATTAGAAGACGTTTCAATACTATAAGTACCTGTAGCACTTTCTGTAACAGAGAACTTACCATTCGAGTCGGTTGTGTAATTTTTACTACCCACTTTTACCTTTACCCCATTCATTGCTTTTCCTCCAGAAGTCACCGTACCCATAATGTAATACTCCACTACCGGTTTTGGAGTTTCAATTACTTCCCCTTCTGCCGGTTTCGGATCGTCATCATCATCGTGACAGGCTACTGTCGCAAAAGTTAACATACCCAAGGCTATTGCCATGGCACCCACATAAAACCATTTTACACTTTTCATAATGTTTCAATTTTGTTAAAAATACTAGTTAAAATATCAATCATGTTTCACTTCTCACTCGTTTTAATCAAATAATATCGAATATAATCCGGCTGCCAGAAATGTGAATTCTCTGCCGACTTAGGTTCAACACTATAACTTTCGCCCAACGAACGATGGGCATATTCATTCCCGCTACGCATATCATACTGAAAAGCAAAATATTCGGGAAGCATTACCCGTAGCAGATGTCGCTTGCGTTTCTTTCCCGGTAATGGAATAGAAAAGTTGAATCCTGCATTCGTTGCTCCATTTGTATACATACCATATATACCTACAATATATTCGCCGAAGTAGCGTGAAAGAGTTCCGCGTACTCCATAATCGCCATAAATAAAGCGATCTCCTTCTACTTTTACCAAGGTATTCACTTCCGGTATATAATATCCTACACTAATTTTTCCATTGACTCTTTTCCATTGACTCATTTTCCATTCGCTACCATAGAAATGAGCAGAACCGGTTATTCCTCCTCCACCTTCTACCGTCCACCGACCATTTGCCGAAAAATAGCCGATGCCTGCTGCAAGTCCCTGGCGGTCATTGGAGAAGCTACCGCCTGTGAGGTATCCTTTCCAATGATTAGCCAAGCGAAAATCCTGACGCAAAGCCATGAATCCCAAGCGAACGCAGTTCCACTTGCCATCTTCATTACTTACAATAGGCAAAGAAACCTGCATCCGTAGCGAGGCGCCTTTCCATAATTGCATTTCCACGGCAGGTTGCAACTCGAGAGCCGCTTTATACAACTTATAAGTTACATTATTGACTAACATCACGTTGGGATATACTACCAAATCGACCTTACCGAAAGAACTTTCTTTTCGTTTTACGCCTTTCAGCTGCCGTACAGCAGTTTCGGTAGAAGTAGTCATCCCCATCTTGCGATACACTTCATCCAACGCACATTCACCGGCTTGATATTTTTGAATCAATTCTGCAGGGATGGTTATGCATAATTGTGGTAAGGCATTATCTAATATAAGTAGCTGCAAAGTCGGTATTTCCGGTATAGTAACCAAATGGCGTATGGCAATACCGATTCCATTATAAATACCTCTATAAGCAGAGGTCTCAAAAGCCGCAGTTATCGTGTCCCTTTTCTCCACAACTGAAATATTCTCCATATCCAACTCTTTCAGTGTCTCACTCACACGAACAGGCTGTGCCTGTAACAAAGAAATACCACAGAGAAAAACAGCGGTCACACTAACAATCCTTTTCATCTTCTTTTAATGCATTAATGTACATTCATACCGCAGACCGGCGGAAACACATGTAAATTCACGAGTAAACACATTGACGGACAAATGCTTCCAAAAGCGCATGGCAGCACCCATATTCCATCCACGCGTATCATATTCCACCATCAACTTCAATTCTTTGCAAAAAGAAGGCGTATAGCGGACACCTCCGAAAGGTCCTTTATTAAATACACGACAATCACCTTGATGAATATACCATCCGGCCGTTACAGCCAATTGGTCTCCCGAACGAAACCCGATAGTCTTTGTCAACACACCATAATAAGCTCCCCAATACGGAGTCTTCTTCTCCGTCAAAAGATCATCTCCACCAATCACAACAGCTGGGAAATAGCGACTTTCTTTTAGCGGACGAATACGAATCGTATTAGAACGGTCCTGATTATGATAACCCGTCCTGCCTGTACCGGTTGTCATTTTGAGTAATGTCATCCGGTAAGTGAATTCGATAAAAGAAAAAAGAGTCATATCTACAAAATAGTTCATGGTAGGAAAACTGAAAACCGATGGAGTAACTTGCTCGGGTAAGAAATTGACTCCTCCCATAAATGTACCGGTCTCCTGCATTTCAGCGGTAGGTATCATCAACTGCCCCGTTGTTCCCATGGAATATTGCGCGTGAACCAGACCGCTCATCGGAATGAGTATCAGAAATAGAATACTACCTTTTAACGAAATAAATGGCTTATTCCTAAAAGCCGCTTTAGTTTGTTTCATCTTTATTTGTATGTTATACTTTTAAATAGAGATATTCTCAAAACTTTTTTGATTAATCCACTATTTTTACCTTATATAATTCTGTTACTTCTTAGGTAACAGTAAACACACAACCAAGACCAATCGGAATGAGAATAGAGAAAAACATCGACAATTACAGTGATAGAAGAGTTTTTGCCTTTAGCGAAGGGGGAAATTCTTTTTAAGACAGGACATATAAATCAGAGGGCATGAAGATATGATTATTTCATGTTCGGATTTTTTTTTGCCGTATGCATCAGATAAAACGAAAAAAAATGGGGGAATATTTGTTTGCTATTTATATTTTTGTCTATCTTTGCGTCATATTTGATTCCGTTACCTAAGAAGTAACAGATACATTTAAATACTGATTATTAAAGTTTTGTCTATCTATTACCTACTTACATTGTAATTTTTAACGTAAGATAAATTCTTTCTATTTACTTCTGTGCGTTCTCTTAATCCAAAGCCTTTCAGATATATTTGTGTGGTTTTAATAGATTTGTGTCCCAGCGATTCACTAATCATTTCAACCGGAACTCCGCGATACTTGGCAGTAGTGGCCCAAGAATGTCGGAAGGTATATGAAGTGACGGGTGAGTCCAGGCGCAACACTCTCGCCAAATCCTTCAAAGAATTATTAAAACGACGAAGAGCAGACTGATATTCTTTATATGCTTTTTCATCTTTCCGCTTCTTATCACCATGCAGAATATCGAATAAATAGTCGGGACAATCAGGAAGAGCGGGTTTATTGCTTCGAAGCTGATTCACCATCTCTTTTGCACTTTCCAGAATTTCCAGGCTTATAGGTGTTTTAGTCTTGATACGGTTATATTGAAGCACATTCCGGTCTAAAGCCGATTTCTCCAAATGCGCCAAATCCGCGAATGACATTCCACAGAACTGAAACATCAGAGCTGCAATCGTCTGCGTACGACGCAAACGTTCGGATTTCGGGTCCTCATACAGTAGTTTGTGCAATTCGGTCACAGGCAATGCTTTCTTTTGCCGGATATCCACGCCTGTATAGACATCATGAAACAACCGGGGAACATAAGGGGCACTTCCCGCTTCTACTCCCCGATTATAGATACTACGCAACATACGCATATAAGTAGAAACCGTATTGAGCTTTAATCCGGACCCGTAAAGATGCTGTCCATAGCATCGTAAACACTCCCGGGTGACTTGCCTGAACGATATGTTACCTGTTCCACAAAACTTACTAAAAGAAAAAAGAGCATTCTTATAAACATGAGCGGTAGAATATCGCCCTTCTTTTCGCAAACGCTCAATGTACGCTCCGGCACATTGGCTAAATCCATTTTTATTCATTTTTTGCATCACTAGTTATTTTAGATTATACAATATATAGAGAAAGAACAAAAGTAAGCTACTTTATGATTGCAGCTATTATAAAAAAAGAAAAGTAAAAGAAAACCTTCACTCGCGTGGAAGTTATTCTTTTACTTTCCTATAACGTTCTGAATTTATTCACCATATAGGCCGCAGAAGTGAATCTTATTCATGTCTGCACTGTTTTCACCACAGAGTACACAGAGGGCACAGAGGTGAATCTGTTTTATGACTTACGGTTGTGACCCTAATTTTGATGCGTAATCCTCCTACTATAAAGTTGAAAAAACATGAAAACATCTGCCACCTGCAACCAAACGCGTGTAATGCACTAGTTGATAAATAGTTGGAGCGT